>CAZTER010000392.1:0-2729 GCA_964612045.1 uncultured Bdellovibrionales bacterium | reverse complement strand
TATTATCATGTGAAGCACCAAAGTTATGGCCGATCTCGTGTGCGAATATAATATAATCTAGTGAATTAGATACTCGTTCTGTGACTCCGTATGGAAAATCCGGATCACATACAACGCCAAGATAGGCTAATCCAACAACTGAGTAGTTTGCTGAGCTACCTGACATCGCAAATATATTTCGCGTCGTAAATAGGTGATATAGATCTGCAGTTCCCCAAGGCTCTCCATCATTGCGCGCAGAAGTCATCTGCTGAAGTAATATACTCGCATTATTTGAATTAAAAGGTTGGCTCGATGTTGAATAAACATAGATTGATTTAACGTTGTAAGTGACCCCTAGATCTCGTTCGTAGATCGCCTCTGATGAGTTCATTATCGAGGCCATTCGATTTGCAGAATCACTACCGAATGTAGTGTAGAACTCAAAATCACCTATAGCAGACAGTTCTACTTCTCTATAGGTGGCGGCTAAAGTAGGAGGAGTCGTAGTAGCAAGAGAGATTGCTGGCTTTGCTGATTCTTCTGTTGATGTGATTGCCCCAGATAGAGCAGGAATCTCTGTTCCACAACTCTCTCTGTTCAATAACCTATGAGGAGCGCGAGCAAGCGATACCTCACCATTCTTGACAGTGACCTCATATCCACTTTTTTGTGATGTACTACGTCGAGGTAAGCTAAAATTTATTTTAAAAGTTAGGCCACTTTTAGATTCATACACAGATCCAGCAGCGCTAAAGCTTTCAACTGAACCACCAGACCTACGAAAGACCTTTCCTCTTAATAGAGCAGCTTTAGAAAGATCTTCTTTTCTCTCTCCATTCCCATCTACAAAGAAGGCCTTCCAATCCTTAGATTTAGCTTTGTTAAAGACTATATTTACCATCCCTTGATCAGGGATCTTCACAGAAAATCGGTGATTAACCTTTGAGAAGTTTCCTTTTGATTTTTTGACCGCTCTAGATGTAGCAAATCTCTCCTCAAGAATCGGTTTTATATCCCCTTTAATCTGACTGTTGAATGGATTGATCGCGTAGGTAGATCTCGGTACGAGGATGAAAGAACTCGTAAAAATACCAATAATGAGAGCAGCTTTTTTGAATTTAAAGCTAATATCTTCTCGCAAAGGAACACTCCCAGATCATCTTAAGTATAATACTGATAATAGTAATATCGAGTTGTCTCTACCGAAGTTTAAGTTAGAAATTACAAATTATCATATCTACTTGAAATTACTAATATTTATCTTTAACTTAGTTTATAATACTTTAGTTCATTCAATTTCAACTACTACCTTTAGTTAGCAGGCCAAATATAGGGAGGTAGTATGAGTTGTTATATAGTTTATATAGATGACTGATCGCGAGCTATCACCAGAGTTACTTAATAGAATTGAAGCGCTTCCGCGTCTTTCTGGTGTCTATTTGATGCGAGATTGCGATGCAAAGGTAATCTATGTAGGAAAGGCGAAGGATTTAAAGAACAGAGTCCGTACCTATTTCTCTGGAGGAGATGGCAGAGTTCAGATAAATGCATTGATGGCTAGGATTGAATCCTTTGAAACTATTGTTACTGAGAATGAGGAGCAGGCGTTCATTCTCGAGCGTGACTTAATTACAAAATATAAACCTCGTTACAATATTAAACTTAAGGATGATAAGGCATATCTCTGTGTTCGGATTGATCTTGATCAGGAATGGCCAAAGATCGAACTTGTTAGGAAGAGAGAGGATGATGGAGCTAGGTACTTCGGCCCATTTAGTTCCTCTGCTGAATTAAGAACCTTAGTAGAAATTATTAGACGTACTGTTCCGCTTAGAACATGTTCCAATACTGTATTCTATAATAGGCAACGTCCCTGTTTAGAATATCAGATTAAACATTGCGCAGGTCCATGCTGTTTGTCGGTTGATCGAGAGCAATATCGACAGTGGGTTCGACAAGCAATCTCAATTTTACAGGGAAAGACAGAGGATCTAGCAGTTCAATTTGAAGGTCAGATGGAACAAGCTGCGAATGAGATGCGTTTTGAGGATGCAGCAACATTTCGAGATCGAGTTGATATTTTACGTGGATATCGTAAGGGACACTCGCTTACATCTTGGAGTGGAGAGGATCGCGATGTTTTTGCTATCTACAGAGAAGAGTCCCTGGTTTCGATTGCAGTATTAAATGTACGCGCTGGGCGGCTAGGAGAAGCTGATACATTCACATTGAGTGATGTCGTGATCTCTGATTCAGAAGTTTTGGAATCAGTTCTTTCTCAGTATTACGAAGGTGGAAGGGAGATTCCATCAGAGATAATTATCTCCGAATTGCCAGAGGAATTGACCTTAGTACAGCACTCATTAAAGACAAGATCTGGTAGGGAAGTCGAATTTGTTGTGCCACAGCGAGGTGTTCGTGCGCGCTTATTGTCTTTGGCAGAAACTAATGCAAAGCAGCATTTCATGGCGGTGTTTAACGCAGAGAAGCGTTACAATTCAATTGTTGGTTCATTAGCCACAACTTGTAAGTTAGCTCAAATACCACGTCGAATAGAATGTTTCGATATCTCTAATTTTCAAGGCTCTGATACTGTTGGCGCTATGGTTTGTTTTATTGATGGAGTTCCAGAAAAATCTCAATATAGAACTTACAAGTTACCTTACTTAGATCAACCAGATGACTTTACAGCTATGTTTGATGTTGTTTCGAGGAGATTAAAGAGAGGTAAAGAAGAGGAGGATCTA
>CAZTER010000391.1:0-2734 GCA_964612045.1 uncultured Bdellovibrionales bacterium | reverse complement strand
CGCGCTTAGCAATCCGAAAGCCGGATGAAATAACGCCGATATTCCAGAGAATATACCTGATTTAACATCGTTCTTTTTTAATGCCATTGCCATAGCAATTAAGACTAACGGTGCTCCGATACTTGAACTCACCGGCGCTTGAGGAGGAAAGATATTCCAATTAATAACAAAAAATGATCCTGGAATAATAAGATATAGTGTCGTTAAGAAAGAGACATGCCAGCCATTTCGTATAAACTTAGAAAATATCAAGTAACTTCCAAGGAAGGTTAGTATATGCGAGAGGAAGTACGTAAATCCAAGAACTAATGATTCATCTGCACCGATATAAATCAACCAGGCAAATAACCGATAAAGAATAAATGGAGCTTGAGCTCCCCCTGTAAAAAGTAGATCTCCTTGAACACTATTAAAATCAACTCCAGCCCACTGTCTTACCAATGGCAGAAACAGATACATATCAAATGGATTAGGGAGATGATAAATCGAAGTTCTAAAAATATAGGTTACTAATATCAGCAAAGAGTTAACGAATAGAGATCTGAACATGGTTATTTAATCCTGCTCTTTTCCACTACGAATCTCCTCCTTTACGAGATTTCTCTTCCGAATTCTCCCTTCTTCAATTCGCTTCTGATTATCAACCTCTACTAGCTCTCGTCGTCCCTTTGGATCTCTCCAGGTCTCTAATTTTTTTGCAACTTCTGGTGGCAACCAACTATCACTACCATAAATATCAGGGGCAGAATCTCTAAGCGACTCTGCGAGCTTCTCCCCTTCACCATCTTCTAACTTCATCATAGGTTCACTGAGCCCAAGAAGAGTTAACTTAACCCTTTGCCAGAAAGCTTTCTTATCTCGAATAGATAGGGTGACCTCAGGATAACTTCCATAATGACAACCACCGCAGTTTTTAACTATGGGAAGAGCAGCTTTATGAACTGTGCCATCATGATAAAGTTTATGAAAATCAGGATCTGAAAGATTTGGAGGTTTATTTAAAACATAATCACAGCACGTCGTAAAATCTCCATTTGGTCTAATTGCAAAATAGAGATTAGGAGAATCGCATATACCGTTATTAAATCTACGCCAAGTTGGTGGCAGCCCCTTAGCAAATTCAACTGCGCTCCATAGATAACTTTCAGCATCAAACAGTAGATAGCCTTTACGCTTCATCTCAATTAGACGCTCGATTGTTTTAATAAGATCGGGAATATCTTCCGGTTTAAAGGCAAGATCTGTTTCATAAGATCTAAAGCCGAATCTCTCCCCCTTCTTGGCAATATGTACTGGCACCAAAGAGAGATGCCACCCTATTTTAGTAGCAAACTCTAAGATCTTCGGAATTTCTCTGTAATTCAAACGTGAAAGAACGCAACCGAAGCTACAGATGGCACTGTCTCCATGAAAAATACGGGAGACTCTTTCAATAGCATCTATTGCCTTATGCCAGGTTCCGGGCACAGAGTTTATATAATCTTGCTTATTTGGATCTAATGAATCCAGAGAGATATTTATATCCCGACATCCTACATCATAACACTGTTGAAGCTGCTGATCAGTAGCAAGTCCAGCAGTCTGCAATCGAACATCTAAACCAACATCTAATAACTCTTTCGCCACAAGATGAAGATCCCTTCGTAAGAAGGGCTCACCTCCGGTTAAAAGAACTATTCCACCATTTATTTTTTTTAGATTCTGCGCGACAACCCTAACCTGCTCTACAGTTAACTCACCTATTCCAGAGTTAGTCTCTACGATATTGCACTGCTTACATTTAAGGTTGCATCGTCCATTAATATAAAACTGAACGTAATAAGGAGCTTTCTTAGTTAGTATAGCTCTTAAAATTGATAATTTCGTGTTAAAGGAAAACACCGACTATCTCCAACTTCCCATCATTCGACTCCACAATCTAACCTGGAGGTTATAGGGAAGAATAGATGTAATTATAGCTAAAATGCGTCCTGCAAATCCGATAGACTCTGCTACCCTACCGTTCTGAATGGCTGAAATAATACGCTCAGCGACAACATCTGGTGACAGTAGTCCACGCCCTTCATTTAAAACCTTAACTCCAGCACTTTCTTGAAATTTAGTACGAGTACCAGATGGAAGAATCACACTAACACGCACACCACCTTTTGCTAATTCCCCTCTCAAAGCTAATGCAAAAGATAATAATCCGGCTTTTGTTGATCCATAGATCGCCATAAAAGGAAGAGGCACAGAAGAGATTGAAGAGGCAACAAAAGATATGACAGAAGCAGTTCTATTTTTTAGTAGAGGGAGTAGTTTTCTTGTAAAGATTACGGGAAATATAAAATTTACCTTCATTAATTTTTCAATAGAGCTATTGGGCTGAGAAGAAAACTCACCTCTCCATCCAGCTCCTGCACAGTGAACAACACCAGATATATTAAGATCTAAAGAGACAATCCTCTCTATCAAACGATCTGAAACAGCGTCATCACTAAGGTCCTCTTGAATCGCAATTGCTTCACACTCTCTAGCTATATCTTCTATCTCAGGAAGGCGATCTATTAAGATCATCTTATATCCTCGGGCATGAAGTTTCCTTGTTAGAGCTAATCCGATACCGGAAGCAGCACCGGTTATAATTAAAAAGCCATCCTTGCCAAGGATAGTATCCACAATATCATTTGAGTTTTCATTAAAGATTTTTTTATGCTTCCAGTTTATAATTTTCGAGAATTTTTCACCTACTACA
>CAZTER010000390.1:0-2759 GCA_964612045.1 uncultured Bdellovibrionales bacterium | reverse complement strand
AAGGATCGAAGGAGTTGAGTTGTTTAATATTTTCCGATCTTAGATTGCCAATAGGAACAGACTATGTTCATCCTGGTATCGATGTAAATATTGGTTCAATGCTAGGGCATCCAGTTTTTTCCGGGCAACTCTCATTGGGTGGAGCAATTCAGCGTATAGGTGATACTGAAAGTAAAGGTGTCAGTTATGAGAGGATTATATCCGCAGTATTTATGAATTATGAATATCCAATTTTTGCGGATCTTCATCTGTGGCTTGATTTTAATCTGATGGAATCAGGAGTTGAGAAACTCAATAAGGTGCCTGATATCGGCCTGTATACTACTTTCGGAGTGTCTTATAAGTTCGCAAATTCTGTCGTGATCTTTGGTATACGGGAGAATCCATTCTTCGATGATAGTACGACAGATTTCTCTACTCACTTATCGCTTAATTCACAGCTATAGCTAGATAAGGCAGTAATACTAGTCAGTTAGTTATGGTTTTAACAGCTATAAATCTAAAACCATAGGCTAAATTGATTCACTCAAATTGACGATATCTATATTTAGTATACCAATATAAATACTAGGTTAGCGCAGTGAGTTCCTTACCTAAAAAGAATACCGGACTTGTCCCAGATTTTCTTGATAGCATCCTTAATGCTATCCCTGATCCTGTGTTTGTAAAGGATGATAATCACATATGGGTCTATATGAGTGACTCGATGTGCGAGTTTTTTAAGCTTCCGAGAGAGAAATTAATTGGTCACTCAGATTATGAGTATTTTCCTCGTGAACAAGCTGATGTTTTCAGAGAAAAGGATAGAGAGGTCTTTGATTCTCAAAAAACAGTTGAAAATATAGAAGAGTTTACAGATCAAGCTGGCGTGGTTCATGTAATCAATACTAGAAAATCAGTATTCTTTGATTCTCAGGGAAAGAAATATTTAGTTGGAACTATCCGTGACATTACTACTCAAGTAGTTATGCAACGCCAACTGGAAGAAGCTCGTACGATCGCAGATCGTGCAAATAATGTTAAGAGCCAATTTCTTGCAAATATGAGCCACGAAATCAGAACTCCAATGAATGCAATTCTTGGTTTAACTGAGCTAGTGCTAGAAGGTGATTTATCTAATGAAGATAACGAGAGATATTTAAAAACTGTGATCTCATCTGGAAAAAGTCTTCTTACAGTTTTAAATGATGTCCTTGATCTCTCCAAATTGGATGCGAAAAAGTTAATCATAAAACGTGAAGATTTATCTCTTCGAGAACTACTTCTCGATATCACGAGACTTTTTGCTAAGCAATCTAAAGATCTCGGTGTAG
The DNA here is from genome assembly GCA_964612045.1 of uncultured Bdellovibrionales bacterium. GTDB lineage: Bacteria > Bdellovibrionota_C > UBA2361 > UBA2361 > UBA2361 > CAZTER01. The sequence goes on along the minus strand of CAZTER010000390.1, from coordinate 1,446 downwards.
AACTTGTCCTTAATGTTGATCCTGAATGTGTAGATTCTGTTTCAGGAGATGAGAGTCGCTTAAGGCAGGTACTTACAAATCTGATTAGTAATGCTTTTAAATTTACACCTAAAGGAGGAAAGATATTTCTTGCTGTAAAACAGATTAGATCCTCTGCTGATAATTATAATATACAGTTTTCTGTAGCGGATACTGGGATTGGGATATCTAGCGAAAAACTAGACCTAATATTTGAAGCTTTCCAGCAGGGAGACATGACTTCAACCCGAGCTACTGGAGGGAGTGGTTTGGGATTGACTATTTCAAAAGAGCTCGTGCGATTAATGGGAGGTAACTTAAAAGCGGAAAGTTCCCTCGGTGTTGGAAGCAATTTCACATTTAACATCTTATTATATCCGGCCATTAATATTGATAGTTCAGCTGCTATTAGTTCAGATCCAAATGCTAATAAAGATCTCAAAGATCTTAAAATCTTAATAGTTGAGGATAATAGAGCCAATCAGATGTTGGTAAAAGGAATATTGGAACGAGAAGGGTGTTTAGTCTCTGTTGTAGAGAATGGTGAACAGGCCTTACCTAGTGCAGCCATAAATAAATTTGATCTGATTTTAATGGACCTTGAGATGCCGGTGATGGATGGCTTAACTGCAACAAAGGCAATTAGAGAGGGGGGTGGGGTATCTGCCGGCAGCCCTGTAATTTTCCTTACTGCGCATGCTTTAGATGGTGTAGCTGATAAATGTTTGGCTGTCGGTGCTCATGGTGTAATAACAAAACCGATAGCTAGCAAACAATTAAAAGACTCAATCCGTTCTTGTCTCAAATCACGTTATTGAGCGTGATCATCCATGGTTATTCTTGCTGTTAAAAGTGTGCGAAGAGCTCTTGCTGTTCTTACATGCCTCTGAAGAGTAGTATGCGTTTTTTCGATCGTAGTTAAAGCACGGATGGCCTCTTCTCTAGAGTTGAGAGTAATTCTTCCGCGGTGTGATAGGCTGGCGCAAGCTCGCATTAAATTATCTATATATCCTAGTAAGTCTGCATCTTCGACATCGAAGAAAGGGGAGCCGGTAGATGATTCAGGGAAAGCTTCAAAATCTATCCGGGTTGATGGACGAAACCTTATTTTTTTTATCTTACTTCGAATATCCATAACCTTAACCTCACAACCAAGAGCTAAAATATATTTACCTCACATAGGTTAAGATGCCTCTATTTGTTGCCGGGGATCGGAATTATTCTAGCTCTCCGAAGAGTTATTCTGTGAAAAATGATTAGTTTGATGATTTTCGAACTTTCCGTGAAAAATCTAGGTTTTTCGCAGGGTTTTGGTCTACTGAAATTCGTCGTTTGTCGTATGTTTCTACCATTTGAACACTAGCATGGCGGGAAAATTCTTGAACTTCTCTATGTGAAAATCCGGAGTCTAAGAGCTTTGTAATGGCT
>CAZTER010000389.1:0-2761 GCA_964612045.1 uncultured Bdellovibrionales bacterium | reverse complement strand
CTCGTAATCCAGTGCCATTCCATCTTCATCTCTAGATCGCCATTCCTTATCATCTTCTATTTGTGGAGGTTCTAAGAATTCCTGAGTTAGATCTTCTAAAATACTTTCTACTAATTTATTTAGATCTGTAACTGCTATGTACCTGACTTTTAATCCACCATGATATATGAGCCCTGAGGAAGTGGAGGCTTGGTCTACATGAGATAGATATGAATGGACTTGAAATAATGGAGCAGAATCTCGAGCCAGATAGATAGTAAATCTATCTTTATTCTCTTTCATATACCGATGTAGAAAAGTAACCTGTTCATTTGCAATGGCAGTCATTTCAGTCGGAGTTCGAAGTAGCAAGTATGGACTATTAATTTTGGATCCATCGGGATGTAATAGTAAGGCTAACTCTGATCCTTCAATAGGAAAGCCTGTTCTGAGTTCTGTACTCAATAAGTCAACAAGCTTATGAGTTGATACTCTAATTCTTTCAGGTGGATCTGTTAATGGATATTTGCTACAGCTTTCAATAAATCCAGATTCTTCTGCAATCTCTACAAATGTTTGTATAAGGCTAATAGTCTCCTCAGAGGTAAAAGGACGCGGTTTATTAGTTGATGAATCGATAGGCAGAAGGTTCGGTGGAAAATTAAGAAATAATTGATCAATAGGGACGGAAGATAAGTTCATCAGATGATTAAAATGCTCATCAAAGTATGATCTAAAACTTAATAAATTACTTTGAGGATTATTTGAAGTCTCGATATCATTACATGGTTGTGATAGCCGTGAATCCGGTAGGTTTCTTATCTCCGCAGAGCTTAAAATGGGAGCTCGTTGTTTATTAAATTCAATCATACGCCATGCTTTCCAAAAGCATATAGATCTGTGAGCATACCAAACCAAATCATCCGATAAATATGACTGATAGAATTAAAACCAGCTTCTTGGAGTGTTGATAAGGTTTCGATTGGATTTTGTGTCCCATTACCAAAATTAATTAAGAGTATCCCTTCGTGATTTAAAATTCGCGCTGTCTCTTTTGTAATCTCAAATCCTGTCGGATCTTTACTTTCGGGCAGAAAATCTGAGCTGTGTTTGGATACTCCGGAATTTAGAACTCCTTTGATAATGGCAATGTCAAAAGTTTGGTCTTTAAAGGGGAGAGAATCAATACTTGCACAATGTTTAAGATGATTGGGCTTATTAAGCTCTTTAAGTAAAAAATCAGCTCTATCTACCCAATGAACAAGAGTTTCCGGGAATGTTGATTGTATAAGGTGAGCATAATGTGTTCCAGCTGAACCACAACCAAGGTCTACAAGTGTTCGATCTGGTTTAGTAAACAAAGGAAGGTTTGCTTCCTTGATCCAATTAATACTTGCAACTATTCCTTTTTCCGCAATATTCTGATCAGGAGTCTCCCCCGGACGCTTATCACAGTTTATTTGTACACCCATATTAGCGGTTAAAAGCATATGTTGATTCGGAACGTTCCAGAGTGCGAGGTCAATACCCATTCCAAAGCTGATGTTCTTGGAACGGTAATTAAAGGAGGATTAAATTGTGGTGACCTCATAATCTAAGTATCAGCTAAGCGATATCATAGTTATGCACTCTAAAGAGAGAAGTTTGAGTTAGGTATTTAATCTAATAGATTCTCTTAGAAATTCGATTGAATTTACATAATTAATAGTGCTCGTAAGGAGTCCTTCCTCAGGAGTAATATGGTTTAATGTGCAAATTATTACGGCGAATAGCCAGACATATGTGTAGTTCCAAGAAATGGAACAAACTCTATTCTTTGAATAGAAGGACCTAAAACCTTTTCAAGTCTCGCCCTAAAATCTGTAACTTCCTCTATATTCAAAAATTCCGCACGAATTTCATAATTCCATGCGCCGAGACATTCAGTAAGTGTGACTGTAGATCGGTCGAGCTTGCAAAAGCGAATAAATCTATCTGTGTCTGATTTGGATAGAGCGCGAGTTGTTAAAAGAATTCGATATACGGAGAGCCCAAGTTTAAGAGCAATTACTGCGTAGGCCTTTCCGAGTAAGATCTTTCGCTTTTTAAGGGAGTGGAGTTTATTGGCAATTCCAGCAGGAGAGTATCCAAGTTTAGTTCCATAGTAAGCAAGGCTTTGATCTGGCGCTAAGGATAATAGATCTAGTAATTTTTGCTCATCAGCATTGATACTTTCTTTGTTAGATGTAGGTTCGAACGATATCGCACCACCAAAAGCTCCATGCTCACTAAATAATTTACGTTGGAAAATGGTTCTCTTTAACCTCAGTACTACTTCTTGATCAACAACAAGGCAACTTTGGTTGTTTCGTATAGCAGAGAGAGCATGAACCTGAGAGACCGGATTTGATGCTAATAAATCAATGCAACAATTAAATCGTCCACCAAGAGTTGTAATAGATGCTACTTCAGGTAGTTTTTGAAGCTCTTTCAATTTATATGGAGATTCTTGATTGGTATTTAAGATATTTAGGTAGAGACCTATCTCAAATTTACCGAGAAGAAAATGATTTACAATAGAGTAGGGTCGAAGGACCCCATTCTGTATAAGTCGACGCAGTATTCTGCCTGCTGTATGAGCAGGAAGACCTGCCTCTTTAGCAAGCTGATTGATTGGAACATCACCTTTTAATTGGCATACTGATAAAAAAGCACGCTCATTTAATGAAAGGGCATTATCTGTCATTTTATATAAAAAATCTCTAATAATTGGAGCACTACTAGCTGGAATTGGCTTTGGCGG
>CAZTER010000388.1:0-2766 GCA_964612045.1 uncultured Bdellovibrionales bacterium | reverse complement strand
CCCTGTTTCATCGTTTTCCCAAAATAGTGTTGTTAATTTCCCGGCTAATTTAATAATACTAAGAACTCTTCGCAGGATTCTAATTATCCTGGATAGATGCACTAAATAAAGATAGTTAAAGATATTAATTAGTGGGTATGCATGGAATGGCGCTTTATCTTGAAATTTCTCTAGATATAGGGATACCTCTTGCCATGCAGCGAACTGTCTCTCTCTTTCTTCCCCATCCATTAGGGTAGCAGCGCATAAGTCAGGATCTTGTTGATAGAACGAGATAATTTCGTCTGCCACACTCTGCCAAGATTCTTGATTGTTATCTACTAATGTAAGTTTTTGTAACTTTGGATATCGAGAGAGTAGCTCTTGATATGGTTTTATATTGCTTGCAAAAACCTGTAAGCCCTCTGCTAAGAATTCAAGTGCCTTAATCGGGGATTTGCAATTCGCATAATCTGATTCGCTTACTGGAATTAAGCCAAATTTAAAATTAGAGCTGCTAATTTTATCAAGATAATCAGAATACTTCATCTCTTTTGAGCTATAACAGCGTAAGGAAAATTTATCAGTTAAGACAGAGTTGCTTCCGAGCAGCATTATCGGCGCGCCGCAATCGAGTATTCTTCTGAAGACATTTTCAAACCACCTAACATCTCCCTGATCAAACTTAAAGCTATCAGTATTAGCGATTAGCAAGCCATTTTTTGGTGGGTTCCAGTTGGGACGTGAGTTTGGAACTATAAATATCTTTTTATTAGGGAAACGTGCTGCAATCTTCTCGGCTAGTATTTTCTGAGTAGTTGTAATTAGAGTGGCCCTTTGAATTAATTTCTCGACCTTCTTATAATAACTAGATTCCGTTAGGTTGGCAGGATCGTTCGAAAACTGTGGAAGATTCCAAAAGAGGTCATCAATGTCGAAAATTATAGGAATATTTAGACGATAGGCGATGTGAGAAAGTAATTGATAGTAGGATGTAATATTAAAACGGTTAAAGCAGAGGGCGGAGTTCTTCTCAATTTTTGTAGATTCAAAAACCTTCTTAGGATTGAAGCCAGAGGCTCTGGCAGTCTCAGATTCCAACGCAAAACTTCTCACCCAATAGAAAGCGGAATCAAAGGATAAAAAGTAGAGGTTTTTCATGTGCAAACACTAGTAGGCAAATTCTTGGATGTCAATAATCGGCAAATGGTGTAGAGAGGACAAGTGCTTTATAATATGGTTATTTAAATGAAATCTGAGCTGAAAATTTTGACGGTTATTGTTCTGCATCATTGCAGACTTTCAGCGTCAAAGGCATTTCGGACATTATCGGCACATCCGGAGCTAGATTTCTTCATCCATTGTAATAGTAAGGATAGTACAATCGACTCTACTTGCTCCGCGAAGGTTTTTAAGGAGTATCGAGATGAAACAAATCCTGGTGTGAGTGCAGCTTACAATCGTGCCTTTCGTTGGGCAGAGTTAGAAAAGCTAGGATATGATTACTTCCTTCTTGCAGATCAGGATACAGATTTCAGCCCAGGATATTTGAACGAGTTCTACTCTGCTCGCAATCGTTATCCTAATAGCGATATGTTTTTTCCTAAAACTATGTCTGGATCAAAGATGATCTCTCCAGCAGTTTTTAAATTATCAAGGGCTTGGTACGCGCCTGAGACGCCTAATTTCGGTGATATTGATATCAAGATGCTTCGTCCTATTAACACAGGACTGATAGTATCGAGATCTCTATTTGAAAGAACTGGTGGTTATAACGAGAGGGTGTTTCTCGATTATAGTGATTTCGAATTTGTTGAGCGATGTATCAAGATAGGAGCTAAAGCTGTTTTCTTCGATTCGGTAAATCAAAGTGAGCTTTCAGATCATCAGAATGTCGACCTTGGTCAAAGATTAAAACGTTATATCCTCTTCCTTCAATCTACGGCTCCCTTGATCTTTAGAAGTACCTTTTTATTCCTTCCAATCTGGTGGATCTTAAGGTTTGTTAAAGTTGTGGCAGGTAGCATCCGAGCCAATTAATCTAAGTCCTTTACCTATCTTATCTATAGCTAGGATGAGGTATCAAATATAGGGAAAAGTTTGTCTGTCTAGTTTAAGTCGTTAAGGATATGCGATAGATTCAGTCCCTTGATAAGGGTAGTTTATCCTTGGTCTTTTGTAGTTTTGTAATGCAAACTTTTCTAAATATATTCCAGAAAAGATCAGTAATCTTACTGTTAGGGCCATTTCTGTTCTTAACACTATATGGTTATGTTTATCATGAGCAGTTAACGAGATCGTGCTACCGTGGTGGAGATTATGCGCTAACTCTCTTTGAGATAGAGCGTGCAAAGAATTTTGAAATAGACACAGGTCCTTATTCAAGATTTAAATTTAGGCATCCTGCACCTACCTATTTTTATATCTACTCAATCTTTGGTTCTTTTTTTGAGATGTCTGATAAGCCGTTGGCTCAGGCGTCAATGGTTCAATTTGTTTTGAATTCAGTATTATTGGTGGTTTCAGTTCTTGCATTGATTAGGATTGGATTATCTCCGCCGATTTATATTCTACCGATCTTCTATCTCCTTATGTCTGCATTAATTTACGCGCGAACTGGTGTATTGCATGATATTTGGGGACCAAGTTCAGTTGTTATTCCGGTCTTCGTGGTGCTTTGTACAACACCACTTTTACTATTCGCTCGCTATGAGTGTAGCCTGTGGTTCTTGTTCTGTATAGGCTTGTCTTTATCGAATCATATTGGGACAGCCGCAGTGATTCTTC
>CAZTER010000387.1:0-2768 GCA_964612045.1 uncultured Bdellovibrionales bacterium | reverse complement strand
ACTTGAGTTTTGTGAAGTGGCTTCAACTTCTCTAGAATTTGCGCATGCTACAGTTTTACCGATCTCCAAAGGTGGTATCTACAGTGATGAGATCTGCTCCAGAATAGAGAAGCGGATGCTAAGCGATGTAATATTTTTCTTTCCTTACATGGCTGTAGTTACCTCATTTCAGGATTGGGTCTATAACAACATAAGTTATATTCCAACAGCGGAAGAATGTGACAGCAAGTGGGGAGAACTCTGGAATCAATATATTCCTGGTATAGATTTCACTGGAGAAGAAGAGTACCGAAACAAAGGTTGGCAACGAAAATCACATATTTTTGATCAACCTTTCTATTACGTTGAATATGGAATTGCTTATCTTGGGGCTCTTCAATTTAAGGAGCGGTTCTCGCATAATCCATCATCAGCAATGAAAGATTATCTGTCTGCACTTAGCATTGGAGGAACGAGCTCAATTCCAGAGCTATTCAAAGCTGCGGGCCTTAGATTCAATTTGGAATCCGTGGGAATAAGAGAGATCTTTACCCCAATAGCTAATCGCCTACGAGAGCTAGATTAATAACTCTCTCGCTCTAAATTTAGACTAACTTTTTAAGAAATCAGGTCGACCTTGCAGTGGAATCTTCATCTGATCAAGAATTCCTCTAACTTTGTGACACATCTCTGCGCGATAAGTGCCGTTCTCTATAGCGTTGAGAGAAACATTTCCAAGTTTCGCAGCGTAAGTCTCACTCATTTCAGCAATGTGTCCAGCGATATCAACCAATGCATTTATAACAGCTTGCTGTTTTACCTCTTTCTTGGCTCCGCAAACTGCATCATGTTTTTGCTTTCCATCTGCGAGCTTGGCCTTCAACACTTCTAGTTGAGCAGCTCGTCTTTGATCCTCAACGCTAACTGAAGGAGCTAAAGCTTTTGGTGCAGCTACAGGAACAACTGGATCCTTTCTTAATGATGAGAACCATGATGATACGCGGGCAGTGACTCTTGGCTTTACTTCGCTACTTTCAGGAGCTGAAATCTTTGTCGGAGGTCTTTGCCCTGTTGAACGACTCGCAGTTGGCGGTGGAGTTGAAGCTTTTGCTTTCTGCGGTGGTGGAGCTGGCAGCTTTTTCTGTGTTGGTGCAGAAACAGCAGAAGATGCCGTCGTTGAAGTTTGCGGTGGAATACTTGTTGGAACACTAGCTGCTGGGCGAGCCTTTTCTTCGATTCCTTTACCAAGTTTTGGAGGAGTTGAAGGTTCTGCCTTTGGTGTCGGAGCAGCAGGAAGCGGTGCTCTTGAGTCTGATAATGAAAGTGGATCCTGTCCTCTTTTAATACTAGTTGGAGCACTCGCAACTGGCCTACGAGACTCTGAAACGCCCTTACCTATCGGTGCATGAGTTACGCACATATTTCCCCCTAACTACTCCATAAAGAAAAGCACTCGCCGTTCCTCAGCATACTTTGGCGAAACCAACATAAGATCTTGGATTGGACGCATCTCTTGAGTCAGCCAAGTAATAACATCGTTTAATTCTTTGTAAACACCAATATTCTCACCTGTTTGCTCATAGTGAAGATCTGATTTATTTCGGGCAGTTAGACATGGTTCTATAACATCCGTAAAATGTTGTCGTCCCATATCTGGGGACAAAGATCCTATTCGATCCCAAACCCACATCTTTGAGAGCACATGCTCAATACATGCATCTCTAAGAGCTGTCCTAATTTTAGTTTTCAACTCACCAGCAAGAGCAGCGAACTCTCCGCCAAAAGCTCCATGGTTTAAAACAGTTCCTACACGTTGAAAGGCTTGAACATCCCAAAGATCCCGGCGTCCTAACATGTCAGTACGACCACCACCAAGATCTGTAAACGGAATACGCTTATTAGAATTTCCAGACCAGCTTCTCTTCGGATCGTCATCGTATGTAATTATCTTCTTTCCAACATGAGAGTCCCAATTCCCATTTAAAGTAGCAAATGACTCTGCACTATATTGAAATATCCTTGGAGAAGCTAAGAGGACTATCGCTCCAAGGTAAGCACAGTCATCAACTGGCAAACGGCGTGAGATTCCGACCTGCAATTCAGGTACTGTGTCATTAATGATCCCTTCTTGGCTTAAGAAAGCTAAGATCTCTTTCATTTCAAATGGACTTGAACATACTGGAAGAAGAATAGAGCGTTCAGCATGCTGAAGAGTAAATGCCGTTGAACTCAATCCAACTGCTTCTTTAAATCGATCTAAGATATTAGCATCAATTGGATTTGTAACATGAACTTTTCCACCGACTGGGAGAAGTCCGAAGGAATCAATCCTTGCTTCTCTAAGATGTTCTAAGAATGTTTCTCTTGCTCCCTTCAAACGAGAGACAACTTCATCTAAAGAGATGCGAGATGGCCATAAAACTTTATGTATCGAATCATAAAGATCTTGCTCTCTTAGATCTTGGGTTGCTTGAATTTCAGATGATAGCCGTTCGCGTTCTTGACGAAGACTAAAGAGTAATCTTGAAGTGACGACACTCGAAACGATTGCTCGATTAGATTCCTTGAGATCATAGGAAGTTCCTGCAACTGGCTTAGGGACAAGATGCTCAATCAACCCTGGAGCGATCTTCATTATCGCACTTAAATTAGCTAATGGGTTATCAGTAGCGGCACTAACAACTTCACGTAGAGGAATTGAACGCCGAATAAGGGAGCGTGACTCCGAGAGATCTCCTGCAACTACAATTGAATTCATCAAGTCGATAGAATCTTGTACTGGATCTACT
>CAZTER010000386.1:0-2782 GCA_964612045.1 uncultured Bdellovibrionales bacterium | reverse complement strand
TGTTAGGGCTCCAGCAACTTCATCTGTTAATTTAGATCCTAATGCAGCTAACTCTTTATCCTTTCCAGGAAGTGGACTGCGATTGAATGCATCAATAGCAGCGATTGGATCTAGAGTAGGAATCTTAGTTGGATCAGCAAGTGGGCCAATTATATCGGTAAGACGTCCTTGCTGGGCGCCCATCAGATCTTTGCCCTGAGCAAGATCACTTGGAATCTTTATATCTTGAGTCTTTCCACCTATTGAGAATCTGATTCCAGCATAGCCTAAGTTGGAAGATAAGAACTGCTTAATCTGAACTTTTGATGGATCTATACTTAATCCAAGAGCCTCTACTATAGCTTTTTGAAATTCAGGTGTAATCTTACTTGGATCTTTTGCTAGCTCTTCGATGTTCACAGCTTTGAATGCATCCCTTAGCTTCTCAACATCAAATACCTTTCCAATAGGTTTATCTTTAGTGAGAGCGATTCCACCTCGATCAAAATAAACCATCTGAGTATCTTTTCCTGGACCAGGTAGCGCTACGGCGCGAGCATTATCAATTAGAGAATCAAATTTTTTAGGTGTGATATGTTCAATAGTCTGTCCATCTGGAGTAACAACAGTCACTTTTGCGTTATATAGAGAGCGGTCATCTTTAGGAGTAGTGATAGCTATTGTACTACCCGCAGGAACGGTAAAATCTGTACCATCATCTTTTGTTACAGTGAATGCAACTTGAGATCTTCCAGAAGCAACAAGTTTATTGTCAGTTGGTGAAAGCCCCAATATATTCATCTGTGCATCAGGTCTTAACTTATCAAATGGAATTACTCGGCCTGCTACCTGTGTTGCTGAAGATGGCAAGGGCGACGGAGTTGGTATAGCTGTTGGGGATTGTAATGGTGTAGCGACCGGAGTTTGCGGGCCTGTTGGAGTCATTGGAGCTGCTGATGGTCCTGACATATCTATCCTATATTGCTGATGGTGCGTTTAGATTGTTCCTAATCCTATAATCCAAGGCTCAAACTGAATTGCTTCAAGATAAATTATTGGTAGTTTTTACTGAAAGAAAACGCACAGTTATACTTATAAAATTTAATTTTTTATCGATGGATGTCTCGTATTAATTTTATACGCGTAACCGTTTTGATGTTTGTGCGGCTGCTCTATTACCCTGAGAAAGTTCAGAACTTGTAACTATCAAAGCTTCAAATATAGATTCAAACTCAGTGATTGGAATGGTGTACTCATTTGGTCTACCAGAAACTGCTAGCATAGTTGATGGTCTATTTATCCAGCTTTTCCCATATGTATCTTTCACTGTTAATTTTGCTGGATCAAAAGCAACTATTTCAACTGCTCGGAGAACTTTAGAGCTAGGATCTGATTTAATAACTGCAAGATCGCCGATGATCGCATCTTGAAGAAATGGAACTGCCTGATTCCATGTAGGAACTATTGAAACATTTTCACCAGATAAATTAGCTATGGCTGTAGCTATATTATTTGAACTTAGGGCTCCAATCTGGCGAGTCGTTCCATCTGGATCGTGGATATTATTTGATTTCCAATCTGGCTTCGAGCCAACTTTTATCGGAGGAGCAAGTAATTGACCAACTTGATTTGTAAGTAGTTCGCTTAAATATGAAGGGATTGTTTTAGGATTATTATGGTCAAGAGCAGGTCTATTATCTGCGCCTAATAGTTGATTATTCGAACGAGTTACAAATTGTCCAGTTCTTAGAGAATCATTAAATAATCGCAGAAACTCTCCCGGCTCTCGCTGAGCAAAGTGGATCAATACCTGTTGAGTATCACAGGACTTTCCATTACTTGGAAGTTGAGAGTGTAAGTTTTTAATACTTCTTATAGCGAATGATAAAACTTGCTGACCTGCCTGTGGAGTATGTGCAAAATCCCGGCTCACTTGAACAAGGTAATCAAGCACAGTTAAATTCTCTTTGGAACGGGCTCGAAGAATGAGAGGATCTTGTTTAAGTATTTCATTTAAATCTGTAATCGCTTCAGGAGTTAATAATTTGGAGATATTTGGATCTCTAAAAAACTTATCTGCTTGAGACCTCGTATATCTTTCTAGATAATCTTTGAGATCTGGAGTAGAAGGAAAACACTCTGGCCCTTTTTGAAGTTTAAAAGTAGTGGAACTTTCTCTAGCGACGATTGGGCGATTTCCAGATTCGATCATGCAAGCGACAATCTCTGCAAGTTCACCATCTACAGCTCGTAGTGGATTAAGTTGATTTGGCTGTATCGCACCAAATTTAAGAGTAGCTAATGGATCTGCTCTTCCATTAGTTTTTGGTAAGTAAGTAGAGGGTCTGAGCACTGCTCCAATTGCAGCACCAATAAACCATCCTGAATCTTTTAAGATAGGCATCTTAGCTAGTTTGGCATTAGGATCTTTTAGTGATAACACCTCTTGATTTTCTAATGCAAAGCTATCAAGTTTTTCTACAGCTGTTCTTACCTCACTACACTTCTCAGGTTGATTAAATCCCTTGATATCAATAGGTGCCTGCCTAGAACTAAATGCTGTATGAACCAAGGGAGAGTTAGGCTGCTGGCTCTGTTGAGCTGCCTGTGGATTTGTCATCATAGATCTTTTATCCCTTTAGTTTTAACGATCTGCTGGCTTGGTTATACTCTCTACTGCATCCGTTCCAAGATCCTTAATGGTTGGTCCGAGCTCTTTCTGTGACATTACAAGAGGATCCCAGAATCCATATGATCTGTACTGATTAGGTACATCATCAGCTTTAGATTGAATCTGAGTGTT
>CAZTER010000385.1:0-2782 GCA_964612045.1 uncultured Bdellovibrionales bacterium | reverse complement strand
AGCACAACACGAGGAGATCCGAAATTTATATCTACAAAGTTTGAAGTTAAATAATCATTAGCTCCCAAAGAGACGATAATTTGATTCTGCCCATCTTTATTAACAACTATAGATGCAGCTCCTGTGGTTGCATTAGAGATCTCTAAAAGGGCAGCATTGATACCTTCATGCTTAACAAAGGCCTGTAATCCCTCTGCAAAAATATCTGATCCAACAGCTCCTATAAACTTTGTTGGAACACCTTGGCGATGCGAAGCTACGGCTTGATTAAATCCCTTTCCACCTGGACCAGCAAAAAAAGAACCTACTCTGGTTTCACCAGGCGCTGGAAATACTTCAGTTCTAAATGCCAGATCTTGAACGAAACTCCCTACTACAAGAACTCCACTCATGGTGACCTCAGATTATTAGTTGTTCCGCCTTAGAGTTATCTCTTTTATAAGATCCTCTGTTAATAACTTATCAAAGTTACCACCAACCATCTTACTAACCCACTCAAAAGTCTTACTTAGATTAACTCCAGATAATAATGGAGCTTCTGTTACAACCTGGTCAAAAGCAGCAACTATCTTAGTAGCGATCTCTTTTGTTGACTCAATTGCAGCGCTGACTCCAGCCTCTGCCACCTCAACTAGCTTACTATCAGGAAGATTAAATTTACGTAGAGGAGCTTGATAACTCGCCATGGCATCTAAAGCTATGACTTTAGTTCGTGGAAAATTAGATGCCATTAAATTCCACGGGAAGTTTTCATCATCTCCTGCTTTTCTAAAATCAGTTCTGATTATTACGCTTGGAATATCTAAAAACTTGGCAACCATATACTCAACAACAGTACCAGAATCGAGCTCCGTACCATCAAAATGAAATAGACCTAGGTCGCTGGTCGCAACCATTAGAATATCTTGATTCCTAATAGCCAGTGCTGTCGTCTCACGCTGTTCTCTATTTTGAGGAAGCATACATAGGTAGCGATTATCTGATAGGTTATGAATCTCTCTAGTTAAAAGAGCATTTCCCACTAAATCCTTGGAACAAAAGAGAGCACCGGCAAAGTAAATTGTTTTTTGTGACATAGTCTGCGAGAGTAGCGATGTAACATATCGAAATCAAGGAAATAATCGAATGTTATCGGTTATGTAACAGATTTGATCTAGTTACCAATAACTATAAACTGAGACAAAATGTCCATAAGCTATAGTCACTCCATGAAGGAATGATAATGTTCGAGACCTTGCCTCCAATATCTCTAGTAGAAACACATCCTCTGGCCTTAGAGATGATCAGTGTTGGATCGGCAAACCCTATACCAGATACACTAAGCAGCATATGTAAAGATCCTCGACTAACTCGGCACCTAGATCTAACTCTCTTAAAAGATCTTAGGGATCAATTGCCAGATAAGATTGAACTATCAACCTCTCGCAACATAGCAACAAAGATCACCCCTCTTGAAATATATCTTGCACTTCGAGTTAATTCGGAACAAATCACCAGTACAGAGATAAAACATCACACCCTTGGAGCGCTCTCGCTTGAAGAAGGTGCTGCTACTATTCGAGACTTAGTTCGTACAAAGCGTTTCATGTTAGCTATCGAAAAAGCTGTTCATCAGGTCGGAGAATCAAGGAACGATCTAATATCTGTTGTTGATGCTGGTTGTGGGCCATTACCTATCCTTTCTATAACAGCAGCACTTACAGATCCTCGTGTAAGATGCACAGCTATTGAATTGAACCCTAACTCTGCAAAAGTTGCGCGAGATCTTGTTAATAAATTAGGGCTAAGTAAACAGATTAATGTAGTTGAAGGAGATGCAACTACCATTAATCTTGGATTTAAAGCTGATATTATTGCGTCAGAAACAATGGATACCGCTCTCTTTAATGAGCCTATTGCTCAGATTTTAGGTAACCTATCCAAATTTATTGCTCCTGATGGATTTATAATCCCCGAGCGTATTGATGTCTTGGCGCTATTAGCACCTGAGGGTCTTACTGAATCTGAGTTCTTCTATAAAATTAGAGATAATACACATCTAGCTCATAAGTATGATTGGTCTAAACCATCAGCTTCCTTCTCTTGGAACACGCGAGAGCCGCTAGATCTAGTAACAATGGAGATGTCACCAGACAAACTTATAAACGGAAGACGCCCAGAGGTGGGTTACTTCATGGTTCTGGCTTCGCGAGTTCACATACTTCAAGATCTAAAATTAGAACCAGGCGATGTAAAGAATAGAATAGCTCCTGATTCTCTTATCTCACTTCCTAAGACAGTAGATGCCGTTGATTCTGCGTGGTTTATTGCCAATGACGAACTCGATCAAGTTACTAGACACCAAGATCCAAACATCCGCATTAGCTATAAACCAGGAGATCCATACCGTGGTGTAGTTAAAGTTCCGAGTGGAATTAGGTTAGCATATATATAAGTAACTGTTGTGTATCTAGATCGAGTGAATATTTTGCGCATTCGCTGACTTCATACTAGAAAATAATAATATGAGACCAAACGATTTTGGACCTATCTATACAGAGACAGATCTAAGCAGATTTCCAGTAGAGCCTTGGAATACCTACAGCAATATCGGATTTCTTATCATATTAATTTATTGGAGTTGGAAAACCCGATTAAATTTCAAGATAAGCCCAATAATAGTTGGCTCTCTTCCCCTATTATTAATTGGATTTATCGGCGGAACTATATTTCACGCTACACGATCACACAGAGTGTGGTTGATTATGGACTTTACACCGATATTTCTAATTGCTATCGCAAT
>CAZTER010000384.1:0-2788 GCA_964612045.1 uncultured Bdellovibrionales bacterium | reverse complement strand
CATCAATTAAAAATCTAATTATTTCTCTCTCAATTATCTCACTTGTTGGATTTGGATTATTTGGTTGCCAACCAGGAGTTAGAAAGCGACCTGTCGGTTATCTGAGAGTAGGGAAGTATCTCGAAATACCAATGGGGGTAACTTACCGTCCAGATCTATTGCTAGTACTTCGTCGTGATATAGATGGTATCTCAGCAATGAGTACGGCATGTACGTATGATCTCTCACCGCTTACATTGAAATCGAAGAAGGGTGAAAACGGAGCAGAAGAGCAGAGATTTTTTTCATCATACACTGATAGTGTTTATTCTATAGATGGTGATGTAATAAATGGACCAGCAAAGGCTGCACTTCCGTATTACCAATTAGTATTACGCGAAGGAACATACGATGGAGCTAGGGACACAGTCTTTGTTAAAATTGGCCATGAGGTAGATCGTAGCTGGCGCTTATCTGACGATTGAATCCATCTCAATTTAATTTAGAAAAAGATTACTTGGTTATGATCGGGGCATCCTTTAAATTAACCTTTTCGATCTTAACTTGCGCATACCATAGATATAGATCCTCAACCTGACGAAGCTCTTCCTTGAATCTTGATGTTGAGAATTTAAGTCTTAAATTCTGCTTTCCAGGTTGTTTTTCCCCCTCTGTGGGCAGTAGTTCAAAAACAGGTATTTTATCAGAAAGACTAGTCCTATTGGCACTTGCGATTGAGAGTAGCATCGGATGAAATCCTCTAAAATCTTCCTGAGTGTCAGTAATCTCAAGGTCAATAACTACAATATTATCTTCAATCCTTGTCTCTTTAATGGAGATTTTCTGTGGTGGTGGTTCAGTTATGACTCTTATGGTGTTAGCTACCCATATTGCGATAGCGATTATGATCCACATAAGAGCAAACTTAGGAGAGATCTGTTTAGTTAACCATTTTGAACCTTGAGCTGAAATCGTTGCCAATCGAGCTACTCGATAAGGACCTAGCTGCATTGCATTCCATTCACTATCCGAAGCGTGAGCTAGAGTTAGTCCAGATATCGAGTAGATAAAGACGATCCATGCTAAAGAAGAGAGAGCTTCAGTTAGTGGAATTATAAACCAGAGTCTTCCAGTCGGCGATATACTAGATACAACTGCTGATAAAACTAAAAATACTGCGAGTGGTGCTAGGAGAGTTCCTAACTTTCTAACTAGAGGGATCTTTCCGAGAAGTCGGGTAACCTGCATTGCTTCTACTAATGAGAGCTCTTTTGAGGAAAATGGGAGAGGAAACAAACAAAAGCGTAAAACATAACCTAAGTTTATTGCCAATAAACAGAAGGCTAGAAATAGAAGGATAGAGTCTCCATGAGATATTCCCAAGATTATAGCTGGCAAGATAGTCGCTGCAATTAATCCAAATCCAAGCAGGAAAGATCTTACAAATATAGCAGGCTTTAAATTGTTTGTTTCACCACTAATAAGAAATCGGACTCTGTTAGCAATTATTGGAATAAGAGCAACTTTAACAATGATTGAGAGTATTTCATTCGGAATGAGATCAACAAACCCAACTTCCCTAAGTGCTGTTAAGCTAAAAAGTATAGTTGCCAGTAGGATGTAAACTGAAGAGAACCATCTGAGGTCAGAGGTAATTAACCCTGAGATAATAGAGCGGATTTGAGCTGGGATCTGATCTTCTTCTTTCGTTTGAGTCATTAGATTCCTTTGGCCAAAGGATGTGGGACTGGCCCCTGATCTTCTCGTAAACTATTGTTTTCTCACAATCAATCAAGAGCGTCAAAATGCTATGAAGATCTCCTAGGGCTTCGACGATACTAAATGCGGGGATAAAGGAGCAGCGGAGCTGGAGTGGATTCAATATTATTACTAGGACCAAAAGATGAGCGTCTAGAGAGACTCCTAAGTAAGATGGGGTATGATCTCGTAGTAGGAGATCCGTCCTCTCAAATTACACCGTTAATCACAGGCGGACTCCTAGATCTAATTATTCTCGATACTTCACTAGATAATAAAGTAGCTTTAGATATCTTTGAGTATCTTAGGTTGGATGACGCTACCAAAAAGGTGCCGATGATAGTCATAGCTCATGGGCAAGAAGAGCTGCATAATATTGAGCAGTTTGGTTTCAATGAGGTGGAATGCGTTTCTGCTCCGTATTCTGCAGGAAGTTTAGTTAGTAAGGTTGCAACACAATTGCGGCTGCGCAAGTTAAAAGGGGCACAGGATTCCTCAGCAAATTTAGCAGAAATGAACGCTTCTCTCCGTGATTTGAATAGAAAATTACAGAAAGATCTAGAAGAAGCGCGATCTATTCAACAAGGCTTATTAAGCGCAGACATGCCGCAGAGTGAGTATTTTGATGTTGCGGTTAGATACTCGCCACTAGAAGAGGTTGGAGGGGATTGGTACACAGTTCATAAAACTAAGGGTGAAAAATTACAGATGATGATTGCAGATGTTACTGGTCATGGATTATCTGCAGCATTCATCGGTAGTATGACAAAGTTAGCTTTAACGGCTGCAAATGAAGAGTCTCCAGCTCCGCTGCTAACACGAATGAATGCTTTAATGACACCGCAATTACCTGCCGGACGATTTGTTACAATGGCAGCTGCACTATATGATCCTGAGCATGGAGAGTTAGAGGTGGCTCGTGCTGGACATCCTCCATTACTCGTTTATCCGGCTAAAAAACAGGAAGTTAGAAAGGTTGGTGGAGAGGGGTTTGCCCTAGGTTTCTTCGATGATAGTCAGTACCTAAGTGAGAAGGTTTCAATCGAGATTA
>CAZTER010000383.1:0-2801 GCA_964612045.1 uncultured Bdellovibrionales bacterium | reverse complement strand
GGTGACCAGCAGAATTTCAAATCCCTTTTTGGTCGAGCGATCTCAATAGCATCTTCATTTAGAGTTGATATCGGTATTTTGGTGAAACCAACGGCTTTTATCTTGATTGATGATCTAGATCTTGGTTGTACGCAGAGTGTGATCGATATTCATCGAGCTATGATCCGGTTCTATGATCTACTTTCAACAGAAAATGCAGGTGCCATTAATGTCTTTAGAAGAGAGTTATTATCTGCTGATGGTAGTGATGTTGCTTTTATTCCGATGAATATTTTGGAGCCATATAATACTCAACAGCTTTCAATAGAATGTGATATAGGAAATATCGACTTTGATAATAGGATGTTTCATGCCACATCATTGGAAGATCGGTCGACTATAATTCAGAACAGTAATGTCGTTGTCGATGGCTTTAGTTTGGGGCAAGAAGTCGGCTCTAATGTCTCTGATAGTTTTGATCATTTAGAGATTAATAATCTAGTAATCTTTACCTCACTAACATCTTCTGCAGGTTTGGCCTTAATCGAAGATTTCTTGAATTGCAATTGGCTCTCTCAAAAAATAGAAAATGTTTACATAGTAGCTCCTTTGGGAGATCTGTGTGGAACTTCGTCAACAGCAAGCGTAAACGCATGTAGTCGTAGATTGGTTAAGTGGTGTTATCAAAATTCACATGATTTATATGATCGTATTTTGCCGACCTTAACAAGAAATCTTGAAGTTATAAGAGTCTTTAGGTGAGCCTATGAGGATTTCTGTTAAACCTAATGGATTTGCCTTGCTAGAGACCTCTTTAATTCTAACAATATTATTTCCATTAGTAATTGGCATATTTCTTATGTCTAATGAGATGGCTACTAGCTGGAGGGCAAAAACTTTAATTCGTATGGGGGTAAGCTCAATTTTATCTGAATTATCTAATGATCAGAACACTGTCCTGCATGATAATAAAGCTCTAACAAATCTTTCAGAGGATCTTAAAATTTTATTTGGAGATAAATTTCTTCTCTATGTAGCAGAGTACGACGCAGGAGACGGCGCGATAGTTGATAGTGCATATATTGGGAACTATGCCGTTAGTGCTGCTTTCTCTGGATGTAAAAATAGTGCAATCAGAGAAATATCCCGAATCTGCGAGCGAATGCCTAGTCTATTTCCTGAGTCATATCTCGCGCATTCGTGTGTAGGAGTGAGATTTTTATTCGTATATTCACTACTTCCAAGCTCTATCTCTGGATACTTTAAAGACCAGGTTGATTGTGATTTTGTCCCTATTTAAGGCAACTTTTAATGCAGAAAATTTTACTGAGCACTTTTAATAAGATTATCTCTTTTGCATTGAGATGGAAGTATTTTTCAATTCTTGAAAACGAAAAAGCTGGTTTATCTGATAGTTTTTACAGTGACTTAGTTCCCAATGCGAACTTGGAAAGTAATAATTTGTATTATCCAACTATTAATGATCCGTATAGCTCCTCTATTTTATTAGCGAAGATATTCTATGGGATAATTCCTTTGAAAGATCTTGTCAGTATATCTTCAGTCATATTAGAAGGTGAGAAATCTAAGTTAGTGCTTGCTACTTCAAGCCGTATGCGAGCTTTTTTATATTTACAGTCAAATAATATATCTTTGCCAATAGTTTTATGTCCTCTTTCTTTTATAGATGGTCTTCTTGATAGAGCGAGATATAAACTTTTAATTGCTTTATCAAGGATTAGAGAGGTCGCATCCGATAATTTAATAAGGATTGTATCTGATATTATTGCATTAAATAATGCTCAAGAGGTCTCCCTTCGTTATAAGGAAGGAGCCATCAGTATCTATAAACAATCTGAGGGTAATAAATCTTGGCTTCCAATCTCAGCTCCGTTGGATTGTCTTATTAGCGATCTTTTTCAAGAGGTTGTTTCTAATGGAGCAATTAGATCTCGATATGACAGTACATACATAACTATATACCCGTCATCATCAGAAAGCGTAGTTTGTCGCAAGAGTGTGAATAGGTATGAAATACTTCGATGAATACTTATAACTTATTATTGCCATGCTTTCTGAGTGCATTAGGTGGAGCCTCAATCTTTTATCTTGTTTTTTTCGCATTTAAAGAGTCTCTATTCAAACTCGAAGATAGTAAGCATAGTAGAGTAGCCGAAAAAGAAGGAATTTTTGTTGATGAGTATCTCTTGCTTCTTGAAAAGATCTGGAGAGAAAGCTCGTTTATCTTACAAAAAAATCGAAGATTTGCTTCAGTATGTAGTAAATTCTTTAGTGAGGATTCACAAGCAGAATTTTTCGGCATCTCTTTATCTATAGATCCACATGATGAATCTCCGAAGCTTTTTATTTATCCTAATTATTGGTCGCTTAGATTCTATAAAACTGTATATAAACTGACTAGCCATTCCTTAGCTGGAGTAGAGCCAGAGAGTCTTCCTATAGACCTTTTAGATAATATAAGTATTCATCAGATCTGTAGTGGTGATTTATGTGTAGAAGGAATAGTAGGAAAGTTTTGTCTGTTTGAAGCCTTTAAGAGAGGACATTTCCCTAGCAGAGAGACTCGAATAAAATTTAAAGTTTTTAAAGAGTGGCTATCAGGCGAATTTAGAGACGCTAAATTACTAAATTTTTCAAGCACTGTACCTAATAAATATTCCGAAAAAAGAGATATTTCGGCTCAGGCGCTTCATGATCTTCGGCTTTCATTAGGAAATGTGAGATTAATTATGGATCTCTTTAATCAGTATTTTCTAAATCACAATGGGAAAAGATTGTTAAAGCAATTTTATATTAACATT
>CAZTER010000382.1:0-2814 GCA_964612045.1 uncultured Bdellovibrionales bacterium | reverse complement strand
TTTGTTAGGATAAAATTCCTAGATCCGTTGTGCAGGATACAACAACGCCTATTATAGCAAAACACCATTTCTTATCAGTTGTGCAGCTTTAATTGCCTTAGTAGTAGCGTTAACATTATGAACCCTCAGATAGTCTACCCCGTTGGCAGATAGAAACTGAGATACCACGGCAGTTTCGATATCCCTACCCTTAGGATCTAAATCTCCTACTTGAGCAAGAAAAGACTTACGAGAATGCCCAATAAGAACCTCAAATCCTAGCCCTATTAAGCGATTTACCTGCTTTATAAGACGCCAAGAGGATTGCGCGCTTTTCCCAAATCCTAGGCCAGGATCAAAGATAATATCTCCCTCCCTTCCTCCAGCGGCAACGAAGGCCTCTCTTTTCTCTAAGAACCATTGAATTAGTAACTCTGGGAGATCCTCACTATCTGGCATAATCATTTCCCTAGAGGCAGGAACTGAGATGCTATGCATACAAACATACCTACAACCTGCTTCTGCTACCAACTTGAGCATCTCAGGATCTCGTCCCCCAGAAACATCATTAATCCAGTCAACCCCAAGCTCTAGCCCTTTAGCAGCTACTGAAGCATGGCGAGTATCAAGACTAACGAGACCTCCAGATCTATGAATTGCTGGCAATAACCCTTGTAATATCTCACTTAAGCGTATCCACTCCTCCTCTCCACTAAGCGAGGTTGCACCCGGTCGTGTGGACTCTGCCCCGATGTCTATTATCGAAGCGCCCTCCTTTAGTAAGGCAATAGATTGTTGAATTGCTGAATCCTCTCCGATACAAGCTCCTCCGTCAGAGAAGGAATCTGGAGTAATATTTAAAATACCAACAATCTCTGAGGAACCGTTAGAAAGGTTAGAGGTCTCTAGATCGCTCAAGAGACCTTCAGAGATAGATCTCATCAGTTGTCTCTGCATGTAGTTTGGCGCCTGCCACGCAGCTCCAGGTTCATCTCGCGAGGTCCCTCTAAAACTTCTAAGAACACCGCTTGCATTTATCGGGCTTCCGAGAGGAAGAGCTTCAAGATCAGCAGCTGGTAACAAGGCAAATGGACGATTAAAAAGCTCTTTATGTGGCACACAAAGAACCGATTCTGATATCTTCCTATCTCCATACCAAAGGATGTCGAGATCTACCGGGCGAGGCGCCCAACGCTCTCCAGATCCACGGCCTAGCGCTACTTCGATCTCCTTTAATCGCCTCAATAGAGGAATTGGCTCAAGATCTGTGCAACACGAGAGTGCTCCATTAACGAATTCAAGGTTCCATGAAGAGGGCGCACCTTCTGGGACTAAAGCAACTGAGAGGTAAAGGGGAGAAACTCTGATCTCTCTGAGAGATTTTTTAAGTAAGTTTATGGCAGCAGCAATATTCCCGATTCTATCACCAAGATTGCTCCCAAGACCGATGACAACCCTTTCCATCATCTTCAATTACGAATTTCAGAGTTAGGCTCCTCACTTTTTGTAAAAAGTATCAGGATAGCGACACCAACTGAGATGGCACTATCTGCGATATTAAAAGCAGGCCAATGATAACTGTTAATGTAAATATCTAAAAAATCGACGACATACCCATAATAAACACGATCAATAATATTGCCGATCGCGCCTGACAGAACTAGAGACACGGATAATTTTGTTAATGGCTGCTTGCCGTGAGGTGAGCGAGCTATAAAAATAAGTATTCCTATAGCAAATAAAGTAGCGACTAATAGAGCTGTTTCACGGTATCCACTCGGAAGCCCGGAAAACAAACCGAAAGCAGCTCCGTAGTTATGCGCTAATGTAAGGTTAAAAAATCCAGGGATTATTGGATCAATCTCTCCTAATGAAAACTTATGAGAGATAAGTGATTTTGTTAGTTGGTCAGAACCAATGATCAATAGAGGGATCAAGATCCAACATCTAAAAAAAGAACGGAAACCAGAACTCCCTAAAGTTGAATTCTCTAAACTCATACCTAATCCTTAGACTTATGCAGCTGAACCGAAATTTATCACTCGAACGTCACCGTTCTGCGTAGAGACGATAGATGAATTCTCACCTAAGCGATAGAGTCCCCTAACCCCTTCAACAAAGAGTTGTAGACCTTGCTTTAAGGTAAACTCTTTTAAGGTAGGATCATTTCCGACCTTCTCCTCTAAGCTCCATGACTTCACCTCGTCGTCACGACCAATACTGACAAGGCGATTAGCATCACCTACAAAACTTACACCAAAAACAGCTCCTCGATGTGCCTGGATAGAGGTTAATAACTTCATCCCTCTTACTTTCCAAACCTCGATGAATCCATCTCCGTCGCCAACTGCTAATAGCTCTCCATTATTACTTACAGATAGTGAAGCAACATCTCCCTTGTGTCCTCTCGATGCTTTAATCCGAGTAGAGTTATCAACGAAGGCTCCAGCTCCTAGTATATTCGTATCGAATCGTCCTTCGGCACTATCAGCATCGTAACGACGCCATACATACAACTCTCCAATCAACGAACCACTAAAAAAGATCCGTCCAAATGGATGAAAAACTAGGGAGGTCACAGCACTTGGATGTCCGATATACCGCTCAAGGTCTTTCCCTTGCCGAACCTCAGCGGAGGAGAGATCTACTCCATAACGCCATCGATATACCGAACCATCTGCAGTTCCGATAAGAATAGAGCTGCTTTGCGGATCAAATGCCGCGGAGAGCGCGCGTGAAGGAAGAGCCTCTCTTCTCTTAGTGATATTCCCAGAGAGATCTAAGATCTCTAAAGCACTAGATGAGCTACGAAAAAATAGCCCAACATCAGAACAG
>CAZTER010000381.1:0-2818 GCA_964612045.1 uncultured Bdellovibrionales bacterium | reverse complement strand
TCCACCTTCTGTAGAAGCGATAATAGAGATAGATCTTCGAGAACGATCGACTAAGAGACTTAAGTATAACTCTTTAGCGATATTACATCCGGCCTCTACATATACCTTGCGAACTAACTTACCTTTAGCCCCTGTTTGAGGAGTAACTAAAGTCATTCCAAGGATAGATTCACCATGCTTCCGCGCTTCAGCTGAGCTCTTTGCAAGCTTAACACCACCAGCTTTTCCACGACCACCAGCATGTACCTGAGCTTTAACAACACAGATTCCGCCACCGAGAAGATCTGCTGCTGCTTCAACTTCCCCTGGTGAGTAACAAAGATGCCCTGATAATACTGGCAATCCATAGCCAGCCATTAATTGCTTGGCTTGATATTCATGAAGATTCATTTTTTGCCCTTTTTACAACAATGATAGAAGAGAACGAACTCTGCCAGCACTTTCATTTAGCTGGTGCTTCTCGCTCTCAGATAACTCCATCTCGACGACCTTTTCTACACCCTGTCCGCCGATCTGTACAGGAACTCCGAGATAAATATCACTGAGTCCATACTGACCACTCAAACCAGCTGCTGCAGGAAGCACCATCTTTTTGTCATGTAGATACGCTTCTGTCATCTGAATAGCTGAAGCTGCTGGAGAATAGAATGCTGAGCCTGTTTTTAGAAGATTCACAACTTCAGCACCAGCATTTCTTACTCTCTTCTCAATCGCCTCTAAGCGCTCAGCAGAGATCAACTGAGAGACAGGAACACCACCACATGTAGTAGCTGAGCGCACTGGAACCATATCATCTCCATGTCCACCCAACACCATAGTTGCGACTGACTCGACAGAGACTTTTAACTCTTCAGCAAGGAAGGCTCTATATCTTGCTGTATCTAAAACGCCCGCCATTCCGACTACCTTATTGACAGGAAGACCTGACTCTCTTTGCATTAGGTAGGCCATAGCATCTAGTGGATTTGTTATGACAATAACAAAAGCATCTGGACAATTTCTCTTTATTGCTCCGGCAACGCCCTTGATAACATCAGCATTTGTCTTAACGAGATCATCTCTGCTCATCCCAGGCTTTCTAGGAATTCCTGCAGTTACGATACAAACATCAGCACCACTGATATCATCAATATTATTGGTACCAGAGATATTAAAGTCTAAGCCGAATACTGGTGCGACATGAGATAAGTCTAAAGCCTTTCCTTTAGGCATATCCGCCGCAATATCAAAAAGAACAACATCGCCTAACTGACGAAGGCCCACTAAAAGAGCTAATGTTCCACCGATCTGACCTGCACCTAATAATGCTATCTTACTTCTTTTTGCCATCGTTCAATCCTCCTTAAAACTATTTATCGATTCTCATCTTCAGGTACCCTGGTAGGAGGTACTATTGAAGAGGTAGGCGATGCCGCCACTTCTCGCTGCACAAATTTATTCTTATCTTCAGCTGGCTTTAATCCCTCGATTATACCTAGCTGTTGAATTAATTGATTAGTATCAATCTTCTGAACATCAACAGCATTAGCTCCTGACCGTTCACCCATAACTACAAAAGAAGAGTTAGATTCTTTAAGAGTCTTGGCTATTTCAAGTTTTAACAATGCTTCTCCGCCGGCACCAGAGAGTGCATTCATCTTCTCTATCATCCCTTCAGCTTCTGCTTTACCACGCGCTAAAATAGCCTTGGCTTCATTAGCCTTTGAATCATAGTAAGCGTCACCTCTTAACTTAGATTGATTCTTATATCCGATGGCCTCTGCCTCTAACTGAGCCTTAAATGCTTCAACGCCCTTCTTCTCTCTCTCCTTCTGAGCCTTAACAGTTTCTGAACGAGATCTCTCTCTTTCAGTATCCTCTGTTAACTGTTGAATCTCAGTTAAACGAGCCTGGTAACTACTATCAACTGTGTCATCTTTTAACTTTCTTTCAAATCTATAATCATCAAGGTTAACCTGAACCACCTCTATTCCAAATGGATCAAGTTGTTTTTTCATCGACTCTTTAATCTTATCAACAGCAGCATAACGAGAAGTCGTATCAAGGAACTCGCTAGTATGCAGCTCATTCATAAAGCGTCGAATATCACTCCTGCCCAAAGCGATAACAATAACGCGGACATCCTCGTCTGATGTTGCTGTAGTCTCGACTAACTTCACTAAGCTTTCTGGATCTGGTGAAATTCTATATCTAACTGTAAAGGCTAACGCGACCTCATTACCATCTTTTGCTCTGGTGTAGACGAAATCAACAGGAACAACTTCGGTGCTATTCCTATCAGGAGCTCCCCAAGAAACATCTTTCGGCTTTGTATCAAAAGCATAGATAGAGTCCCATGGAAAAGTGATCGCGATCTCTCCTGGTCTAATAACAGATTTAGAAACTCCACCACCAAGAAGAGGTGGAAGTTTACGAAAACGGACACCATACTCTGTCGGATCCATCTGATGACAACCAGAGAAAGCTAAGGCCAAAATTAACAACAAAAGAGTTCTAAATATCATTTTGCGCCTCCAGCAACTCCAAGCTTTTTACCCCACGCATCAAGATCGTAAGGATCAAGATCTGAAACAACTCCACCCTTTAGAGAGGATAAAAATGGGACAACCTCTCTTCCTACATAGACAGCAGCTCCTTGACTCTTTGCCAAGGCCTCTGATTTTAATCTATCTACCTCTGCAACAGACCTAGCTACTAAAAGATCTCCGGCAGCTTTTTTCTCTGATTCATACAGATCTCCCTGAGACCGAATAACCCTGGCATTACTTTCTGCTTGAACCTTAATAGTTTCATTCTCAGCTGACTTCTCTGCCTCGAT
>CAZTER010000380.1:0-2828 GCA_964612045.1 uncultured Bdellovibrionales bacterium | reverse complement strand
CTGCGCAAACGATCACCTTCTCATTAAGCGCTGCGCGATTTGAGGTATGAATTATCTCTCTAACTGGAGTTCCTAGATCTTCGTACTTTACATCTTTTTGAAGTGCAGCTCTCTGACTTTCCCTCAATAAATTAACAAGCCTTACTAATGGCGGCAGAGGATCCTTCTCCTGTCTAAACTGTGGAGTTAATGCCAACAAAGCCCTATCTAAGATCTCATATCCAGGTAGAATCTTATTTCCTTTTTCAGAGCCAAAAGTTAAATTAGAAATTCTTCTAAGTATCACCTTTGGATCTTTATCTAAGTTTCCACCAGAAACATGATTAATTGCATCTATAAAGCAACCTAGGTGAAGAAGAGCATCTTCTTTTCGATTATCAATAGGGAGCTCAACGCCAGAAATTAAACTAAGCGCAAACTTTTCGTCACCAATAGATCTCAGTGTTAATTCGTAGCGACCATCATAACTTCGTGGAGTAACTCTCTCAGCCCCCAAAAGCAGTGCATATGGCTTCTGCTTCCACTGCAATGGACTAACCTGTTCAGCATGCAACGCCGCCCACTCTCCGTAGACAGCTAAAAGCTCCCCCATATTTTCAAAAAGAATCTTTCCATCCATAGAAGCCAAACGATATTCTGAGAATGAATTTGATAATATTGGTGCTTGAAAATCATCAGAAACAGAAGCTTTTATTTCCTGCACTATCTTACCAACCTGAACACAAAGACTATTCACCATACTCGCTGTACCACAACGAGTAGTCATATCTCCAAGTACTAACGCGACTACCTCTAGCTTACCAATGGAGAGAACTTTTTCACCTGGTTTAGGATCTCTAGATGAATAAGCTGAATATTGAAAACCAGTATACCACTCTGGAATCTGTATAAACTTCTTGTGTTCATCGATCCTTATCTGGATCTGATCAATTATATTAGATGCCTGCCTAAAAGTGAGAGCTTTGGAAAGCTTTCCATGATTCTTTATAAGTTGCTGCGCGCTTGTGACGCAGCCATTACTTTCAACAATTCCAAGTGCACCGATCTCTCCAGCGGATCTTTGAATTTCCCAATCATCTCCAGGAGCTGTTCCTGAAAGAAATCTGGTTGTCATGCTTAACAGATAATACAACTTATCTTCAGAAGTGCTTAACCACTCAGGGACTGCGAATAATGCCTCTCTTGATTCCTGAAGATGTTGAAATTTTTGAGAACCACCCATAGCTCCCAATTCAAGTCTAACAGGATCTGGAAATACTCTTATTGTGCGATAAGTAGGCTCAAAATCTCGAATCTCACCTTCTTCAAAATAGAGGGATCGTTGAAGCAGGAATGAATAATACAACAGAGATTGAAATCCTATAAATCCGATCTCTGGCTTATCCCGATCATCTACAATTCCAACATGATCGTAATACGGAGCTATGAGACTACCTAGAAGATTAGCTTTAGGCATTCCCTTCGGAAGCTCCGGATCTATCTTCTGCAACTCTTTGCGAACTTCTTTTACTAAGATCTCAAAGAACTTTGTCACGCTGTCACAAAGCTGTTGAGATATACTTAATAGATCTCTCTGCTTGGCAGGCTCCATTTTTGATACTGGGACATCGATAGCCTCAGTTAAAGATCTGGATATTCGCGTTAGCTCATTTAATCTCTTCAAAAATGGGATCGTAATAACTGTCTTACACTGCATTAAAGAGATCGTATTAACCTTCCCGTAATCTATTACTGTTGCATCTTGAGCAAGCCAGGGAAGGTGTGCAGAGGAAAATCCCTTACCTATCTTTTCCAGATCAACTGAGGTAGCAATAGCAATAGTTCCCTCTCTTCTTAAAGGTCGTGAAGTATCTCTACTAGGCTGCGACTGGCCGTGATTTGGTGATTTATTCTTTAGAGAAGGCGAAGATCCTGGCATTCATACAGATCTAATCAATCTACTGATATGCTTCTACTTTTAAGAAAAAATGAGGTAAATCTTCTCTCCTGCGGCAAATCGCAACTTCTTCAAGTACCATAGCAGATAAAATCTAATGGATTTCCGTAAGGAAATCTTAAATTGCTACCTACTCTCTACAAGTTTCCGTTAGAGCTGTGAGATAAGCTATAGCATTCTTAAACTCTGCCAGATCATGCACTAACAAATGAGCTGCTACTGGACTGCGACTAGCCTCAGTGGTCTCTTGTCCTGGTTCTTTCGGTTTAAAAATATTTCTTACGGCTGCACCCAAAAGATAAAAAGGATCATACACAAACTCACCTTTTCCATCTTGGACCTTTAACCCTCTAACGACAAAAGCCTCTTGGAGTGCCTTAACAACATCACTTGGCTCTCCATGTTCGCATACTATCTGATCGAGATTAAGTCGATCAGCAAAGCTTGAATCTACAACTCTTTTATATTCAGCCAACTCACGAACGAGTTCTCCCGTAGAGTGAAATCCCAATTCGGCAAGCGATCCACTAACTATTGACGCACCTGGAATCTGTACTCTGGTTGTTGCACCATGCAATGCCAAAGAACCTTGATATTTCTCTAAGTATTTGAGTATTTCAGTAGCTATCGCTATTCGCTCCTGCATTAGCTCTTTACCGACTACACACTGAACCTTATTAGTATCTAAAGTAACACCACCACCAATTTTCTCATGTTTTAGATCTAGATTATCTCCCTCTCGAGAACCTACCTTTCTTCCATCAAGGAAATAGGACCTTGCAGCACGAGCACATGCTATAAATTTTTCCGGGTCTTTTAATAAAAGTTTTGCGACCTTTGAGTTGAGTCCCTCGGCAGAGTTCATAGTCCTAAACTGAGCAATCAGATCTCC
>CAZTER010000379.1:0-2832 GCA_964612045.1 uncultured Bdellovibrionales bacterium | reverse complement strand
AGAGGTGATAACGGTTTCCATCAAGTAACTCTTGATCAAAGTTTGAAGGGCTATTTACGAATTTAATCACGGGTTTAAATAGGATTGAACGCAAGGTCTCTCTAAGTTTCTGCTTCCGCTGAGGGTCAGTTGAGAGTATTAATATAGATATGTTCTTGGCGTTTATCACTACAGCTCCCCGATAACTTACTATCTATAAAACGTCATTTTTTGACGATTTCTTAAGTAATTGAGTGTTAATTTTAATAGTTAAATTTATGCATTTTCAGATAGTTAGTAACTTTAGATATAAGTTTCTTTTGTTGGGATTATTTTTATCTATTCCATCTTTAGCTTTTGCTGAGCCTCCTGCTGCCGAGCCAATAATCGATGGCCAGCGTGCAGCTGTTGGTGACTTTCCACCAGTAGCTAGGATAGTAGAGTCTGGATCTACCTTATGTAGTGGAACATTAATAACACCTCAGTATGTATTAACTGCAGCGCACTGCTTTTTTGATGAAAGGAATAGGCAGGTTGTTGAGGCAGAGGGAATAACAGTTGAGTTGGGTGGCGTTGAGCACACGGCAGAATCTGTAACTATACACCCGGCTTATGTAGCGCGTTCTTCAGCCTGTATTGAAGATGAAACTGATGCTGCTTTAATAGAACTTTCTGAGTCAGCCGGAATTTCTCCGATTGATCTGGTTAGGTCATCTCTACCTACTGGCACTAGATTGTTATTAGCTGGATTCGGATTGGAGGGTAGTGGTTCTGAAGGTCAGGGAGAGTCAGGTCCTCCGAGAGGTAAGGTGAATATTGGAACTACTATATTAGACGGCTACGGCTCAAGTGAAGCGGAAGATGCCAACAGTACATACTTTTATTGGAGATTTAGACGTGGTGCTGGGGGATCGAATACTGCTTCCGGAGATTCGGGTGGACCAGCATTCTCTTCCGTTAATGGGGTACTAAGTTTAGCTGGAATTACATGTGGCGGTACAGGTAATGCTCAAAGGGGAACTGAAAGTTATGATACTCGAGTAGATCTAATGAGAGGTTGGATCGATTCAGTTACTGGTGGAGGTTCTGTAAGGATACCAAATATCCTAGGAAAGAGAGATCTTGCGGGGCGAGCAGGAGTAGCTTTCTCTCATGAACTATATCTTGCTGGTGGAGGATCGACTTCGGTGACCGCAAGTGGTTTGCCAGAAGGCTTGTCTTTGTCTAATGGATTTATCTCTGGGCTCCCCACAAAAGCAGGTACAACTACATTCACTCTGTTTGCTAATAATTCAGCCGGAAGTAGTGGCGCTGTTTTTACATTTAAAGCTTCCGGATTTACGCCACGACTAGATCTTAGATCTTCAAAGATTAAGGTTCGTGCGAACACTTCATCCTCTGTTATTAGCACTGGAAGAATTAAGGTTAGTAACCACCTCCGTTTGAGGATGAAAAGGGTTAAGATTACAATCGGATCGTTCTCTAGAACTTTTGTTCTTGATAGTAATGGAAGATCAATTAATCGCTCTGCTAGCTCGTTTGCTTTAGTTGGGAAGATCTCTTCTGGCGTATTGCAAACTAGAAATCCAAGGTTTGAGCTTAGGTTAGAATCCTCAAGTTTAACCACAGCTTTGTTAGGGCTTGGATTTAAGGATAGCTCTGTTGCAGTAAATACTGAGGCGCAGGCCATTCCTCTGAGAATTGTTATCGATGGAGTACAGAGCGATGGAAGTTACACCACGTATTTTAATTCTAGCGCCGGAGAATATCGTTAATATTTTACTTAAGCCTTATTTGATTTAAGCCAGTCGATAAATCCGATTGCCTGATTAGCTTCCTTAAACTCAAGAGCTTTAGTTGCTAGCTCTTTATCAGCATCTCTCAATCGATCAGGTTTTCTCTGTGTTAGCCCAGCAAGAAACTTTAATAAGTTTGTTCCCTTGGTTGTAGTAATAAGTTGTTCGATCGTTGTTCCAGAATTGTCGCCTCGCGCTACTGAAACAGACTTAGTTGTATGATCATATCTAAAGTATGAGATCTGAGAAAGGATAGGTAGCGCATCTTTCTCTGCCGCGTTGTAGTCTCTAATAAAATTGAAATAACTCTCTGGCACACAGACTTTTCCAATCGAACTTAATCTTAGTGTCGCAGCTGGCTCTATGATAGATAGTCCGTATCTCTGAGCGAGTTGTCGATTGGCTTGAAATTCCTTTGCTACTTCTGCATGTTTTTTATGCCAATCTGTGACGCTAATGCCATGAGTAGCGGTAATGTCAGAGGTCGGAGTTAGGGTAATTAGTTTGAGTTGTTCTAGCTCAGCTAACTTTGCTTTTGCCTTAGCGCCACTAAGTGAGACTACCTGGGTTTGTCTGCCTTTGTGGTTCGCTATGTCAAATCGATCGGCGCAAGAAACTCTGAGTTCGCCAAATGAAGTTGTTCCGTAACGTGGAGGTTCACCTCTCTGTAGTATAAGAAAGCCTTGGCTCTGTTGAACTATGTCTGGATGGATTCCAGTTGAGTCTTGAATTGGATCTTGAGCATTAATTTCACGAATTTTAACTAATATTGCTAGGATCTCAGCCGCTATCTCTTTTGGAAGATGTACTTGAGATCGCTGTTCAGGAGTTAGATCGCTAGTGGTGATCTGCTCTCCTTTATAATAGATAGTTCCTAAATTCGGTAATTTTCCTCC
Source organism: uncultured Bdellovibrionales bacterium (assembly GCA_964612045.1). GTDB lineage: Bacteria > Bdellovibrionota_C > UBA2361 > UBA2361 > UBA2361 > CAZTER01. The sequence goes on along the minus strand of CAZTER010000379.1, from coordinate 161 downwards.
AAATAAGGCATCGTATGGGGCAATACGAACTTCAAGTTTTCCGACTGAATCAGTTAAAGCTTTATTAATCTCTTTAATCGCATCAGCTAAGGAGATCGTCGTATCATTAGGAAGTTTTAGGGTGGCATCGATTGAGAGATAGCCCTCAAGCTTTTTGAGGT
>CAZTER010000378.1:0-2835 GCA_964612045.1 uncultured Bdellovibrionales bacterium | reverse complement strand
TCAAGAGAGCTATTAAGAACTTCTGAGCAGAGATCTTTAAAGAATAGATATCTTAAACTAATAAATAATGGATCGCAGTTAACAGCCTGGTTATGCTCAGAAGATGATTCGAGAAAAATGATGTCCAGGCTTCTCGAAGACCCATGGGCGCGAAGGCTAGTATATCTATCAGAGAATATCTTAGGACAGGTATTTGCAAAGCTATCTCATTCAGACGAGAGAAATTTTTTCAGTCCAATTATTCCAATCTATGCAATGCTTAAAGATAAGCCTTCTGCGCTTCTTGCTCTGCATTATTTTCACGATTTGCGTCACTACTCATGTGGAGATCAGGTCCCAGTTAGACTTAAAGATGGCAAAACTTTTGAAGCTGTTCCATATGAAGAGTTTTTAGAGATCTATAGAGAAAATGAACTTGTAGCTGGATTTTTCTCAGACTATATCGTCCCTGCTGTTGTTGGGGAGAAAAAAGCACATGAGATCATGGGACGGCCAAACTTAAAAGAGATGTTTGATGAGTTCGGAATTGGACAGGATGAAGCATATGAGCTCTATTGCCAAATTGAGGGACAAGGAACTATTCCAGACCGACTACTGGCAAATGTAGAGGTCTACAGAAAGTATCGGACAAGTCCGATTGGCGACATGATCTATGCTCACCACATATTTGCATCACATGCTCGTGCTGTTTATCAAAATTGGGTGAATCATCCACTCGTATCAGAAACAATTCTAAGGTTTAGTGATAGAGCTTTCTTTGAAACAGCAGAACAGCTTAAGCTTTTCGACTCAACCACTCGTGAAGTCAGGGATTACACCGAGGGCTTTAATCCTTTACAAGCTTTTATCTCAAGAACGATAACTTGGAACATTCAAAGAGAAGCTGCGCGCATTGCTTTTTTCGTAGAGGAAAATGCGGAGCTATCGATGGAGGATAGGACTAGAGCTCTTGAGGAGATTAATAAATTACATAAAATCTACTCAGAATTATTAAATATGCGCTCATCAATTACTGATATTGAAGCAAGTGAAAAGAATCTTGCGATCTTTAATAGAGTTGAGGGCTTACTTTCTAGCGAATTAAGTCGTCTACCCGATATTAGCAAAGAGCTATTATCTAAGCTTCCTCTTGAGAAGCAGAGAGCTTATGCTGGACGTGAGCTACCTTTCTTTAAACCTCTTCCATTTGTTGATACTTCAATTTTTCCTCAACCACCTGAAATATGATTAAAGCTAGAAACCAAAATAGTTATATTAATCCAAGTCGAGAGATATACCGAACTATCAAGGAGTGTCTAGGAGATGATTTTTTTAAGTTAAGCTCTCCTAGAATAGCACTACTTGGAGGAACATTTGACCCTCCTCAGATTGGCCACAAAGAGCTCGCAAGAGCTCTGGCAAAGATCGTAGATATTGTGATTATTCTACCAACAGCGCGAAATCCACTAAAAGCGAATGGGCCTATTGCTTCAGACCAAGATCGACTCTCCATGCTATCAGAGCTTATGGGAGATCTGGAGAGAGTGCGCGTATGTAGCTATGACATAGATCGAGTGCTATCTGGAAAAGGAGAGCCTTACACATATCAACTTATTAGAGATGCTAAGGAACAAATACCAAGTAATGCTAGTATCTTTTTACCGATTGGAAGCGATTGCCTCCCAGATTTAAATCTATGGAGAAATTTTGAAGAGCTTTTAAAGAGCGCTGTTGTTACCCCAATAAACAGAGCTGGTTTTTCAATCGATTGGAACTTAATTGAAAGTAAGCTTGGAGTAGGTACTGCTACCACTCTTAAAGCTAGACTTTTGAATCTTAATATTCCTCAAGCATCATCAACAGAGGTTCGTCAGGCACTTAAAGATGGCGGAGATCTAAATCACCTCCTTATGCCTTCAGTCCAAGACTATATTGAACAACATAAGTTGTACGTTGATAAAACTTAAAATCTCTCAGAGTTTAAAATTACTAGCTGCGGTGGTCTAACAATATACTTCGGCTCATATAATTAATTATCATCTCAACAGAGATAATTCCGATCGGCTCTTCCGAGTGATCCATAATAGGAAGCTGCCTGAATCCCCCTTCTACCAGGAGATTTATTACAAGAGCCAAGCTAGCACTCTCTAAAACAGTAGTAGGCTTAGGGGTCATAACATTATCAATTGCTGTATCGAGAGGAATCGCATGCGCAATAACCCGTTTAACCAAATCTCTCTCTGTAAATATTCCATCTATTAAATGACCTTTATTCTCTCTTACCAGCAAGGACCCTACTCGATTCTGTAACATCACAAGAAGGGCATCCATTACGGTAGCACTCTTTGTTACCTTTTGTGGCCCTGGAATTCCAATTCGTCCGATCTCTCCTAAGAAATATTCATCAACCTCAAAGCTTTTTAAGAAGATCTCCGGTTCTTTATCTGTTAAGCGCGCAGTAAATTTGCGGTGTAAAAAGGATAAAAGATCTCGAACTGATATCATCCCAAGAGAACCATCCTTTAGTTTTACTGGAATGTGTCGAAATCCTCCGATAGCAAATTCATATATCAACCTGCTCACCTGCGATGTATCGCGTAGCCAGACAAGCTCTTTTGTCATCACCTGAGAAACCTCAAGAGCCTCCGGAAACGTTCCATATTGACGACAAACCTTTAGTAGATCGCGTTCCGTAAATATTCCAATTAGGCCATTTTTATCGTCAGTTACTGGCAAAGCACCGATAGAATGCTTCACCATCTTTGTTACAACCTCAGCAAGAGACTCAGAATATTTGGCTGTTATTATCGGCTTGCTGGCAATTAACGAGAGTGGTGAAGATAAGAACTTCTGATG
>CAZTER010000377.1:0-2849 GCA_964612045.1 uncultured Bdellovibrionales bacterium | reverse complement strand
AATTGCTTTTCTAGCAGCGCTAGCTGGATTCCAAAAGCTGCCAACTAATTTTGTATGATTAATTGATCTTTCTTCGGCAAGTTTGAGATCTCCTCTGTAAATATCAAGGGTAAGATCATAATCAAAATTAACATTAATTAGGGAATCGCTTTTAAATTCATTGATAGTAAGTTTAACTGAGCGGATGCTTTTGTCATTAGAGGTGCTTGAAGTGACATTCGAAATCCCGGCATCTTTTAAATACCTGATAATTGATCGGGTAAAATCTTGTGAAAGAGGATCGCCACTTTTAGTGTGAACTCCAAAAGGAATTCCGTATCCATTTCTAAATAAACCTACCCATTGAGGAGTCTTTTCTCCTGATAAAACATAGGGTCTGTTATCTGTCGTGCTTACTTCTACAGAAGTAACTGAAAATTTTTGAGGTGTCCCAGGCAAAGAACTAAAATCTATCTTTTGTGTAAAGCAACCACTTGCAAAGAATGCAACAAAAGCAAAGGTTATAGCTCTAATATATTTTTGCATGGAACACCTTATTAATGCTTTTATTTAGAGTTCGTTTTCTTTTCTCTAAGAACAGTTCCTTCAATATCAATCTTGTATCCGTTCAAGACATAGGCCCAGAACCAACGCTCTCTTACTCGTAAATTAGTTATTACATCACCACTACGGGATCTGATTGCTTCTTCAACTGCTCTTTGGATCTTATTGTTTAAGTTAATTGGGATGAAGTTAAACAGGTTAAGTCCAGTTGCTGTTTCTCGAGCTTCGCCAACAACCTCATACTTCTGAGGGTCAAAGTCTGGTTGTGGTACTGAGTAAAGTCTTCCAGTACATGCTGAAAGACTTAATAAGCAAAGTAAGAGTACAAATTTAATCTTCATAATAATCTCCTAAAAATTATCTACTTCCGGTGCCGATAGAATAGGAATAGCACCAACTTCCATCAGAGCATTCGATTCTAAGTCCTGGTGATACACTCGCGCGTCGTCCGCGAATGTTTCTATAAAGATATCCGCCAACAGCGATACAACTTCTGTTTCTAGCCGCCTTTACAGCATTAAAACTAGTTCCTCTAATCGCAGTGCCGTTGTAGCGGTTGCGTCCGTCTGTTAATGAAAGCGAACCGCGAGAGTGTCGTACGTTGTGAGAAAATCCAGCACGAGATGGCACCCCAACTCTACATCCATCTACAACTCTTTTTGCTGTGCCACGCCATCTGCCTGAAAATCCATATGATGCGCGAGAGGTGTTTCTGGAGTTTGGTACAGTCGCGTTAAATTTGAATGGAATTCTTCCAGTTGCTTTAAGCTCGGAGCCAAATTTGATTGCGCTAGTTTCTTCTGCAAGAGCGATCGTAGTTATATCTATGACTGCAGATAGGATAAAAATTACGAATGCAACTATTCTATATTTATATCTACGAACTTTCATTTGTTGGTCTCTCTGCTTTATTAGAAGTTAGATCTAATTTTAAAGGGCTAGACCTTTACCTAAAATTGACCTGAGGAGCTGTAGATCTAATAAAATCATAGTTTCCTTGATTTTGTGCCCAAGCAAACCAAGAGAGGTTTCCAGCTCCGCAGTTGTTCGCTCCACCTGAGACAAATCCAACGAGTCGTCCTGATGCAAAGACTCCACCGCCGGAATCTCCTCTGCACGCGCCACTGTTAGTGCTATTAAATCGTGAAAATATCATTCCGTCTTCGACAGCTTCTACTCTAATAGATGTGCCGCGTGGGTTTCCATTGATCAAGGGTTGACCAGTTCCGTCTTCTCCAAAACCTACAAGATCTATTTGGTCTCCTGCTTTTACGGCGTTGCTTAATTCGATATCAACAGGGGGTAATCCAAGAAGGTTTGCAATGCCAGGAAAGTTTACTACTGCTACATCAAATGCGGGATTTACTAGTGCTCCCGCGGGTAGTCTTTGACTGGAGCTTTGGGTAAACCACAGAGGATTTAAAGTTGCAGAGTTTGCTTCAATAGATCCTCGATCATGGACTGCGATGACACGACTGGCTTGAAATACGCAATGTGCTGCTGTTAGAACTGTGTCCTGTGAAGCGATAGTTCCAGTGCAAATCACGTTTCCTTGTGTTCCAAATATTTCGAGTCTAACAATCGGTAAACTATCGGAGCGACACTCTTCTCCATTTATTACTTTGAAGAAGTTACAACTAGAACTGCTTTTGCTGTCACCACCACCGCCACCACCACAAGAGGTAAGACCTAAACAGCTAAGCACAGCGATTAGCGAGATGGACAAGAATCTATTGAACATAGTCCTCCTACATGATGGCGATAGCTAGTAGGTGCCATATTAGAATATATGAGTCAATAGTCCCATAGCTAGGATGTAATAACAGGAGATCTATACTTCCTCGGTGTTTTTATAGCTTAGGTTTCTTTGATTTATTCTTGAGTTCTAAATTCAAGAATTCGGCTAATCTTTCTGCAGTGGATAATTTTATATCTCTTTCTCCACTCATAAAGCGGCGCAAAACTGCATGATCAACCTTGGCACCTAGAGCAATGGCGTATTTACTTATACCAGAGGCTTCGATCGCCTTTTTTAGTTGAGAGGTTAAGCTCATTTTTAGCAAAATATAATTAAAGATTTCGAATATAGAGTATGAGAGTTGCTAGATAGGCCAACAGTGGGACTATTGACCCATATTGATTGATGTGACACCTCTTGGAGAGTCGTTTGTGATTTTAGATCTTCAAACTGTAAACGACTTAAAAAGGAGTTACTTGGGGCGGTCACCTACTAAGAGATCTATGCTAGAAAAGCTTCCTTCGTTGGAGGGGATTCTAGAAGAAGAAGGGGCCGAGTGGGTAAGCTT
>CAZTER010000376.1:0-2882 GCA_964612045.1 uncultured Bdellovibrionales bacterium | reverse complement strand
CAAGTTATATTAAAAGACACCTCGGATGAGTCCCTAAAAAAAGGAGTAGCTCACATCAAGTCTCAGGTTGAGAAACTCAAATACCTTTCCGAGCAGGAAAAAAGCTTCATAGTGAATCGGATTGAAGCTACCACAAAAGAATCCCTAAACATGAGTAGCGCTTTAATCGCTATTGAAGCTGCATTTGAAGATCTCTCTGTTAAACGGAATATCTTCCAGGATCTTGCTCGAGTAATGCCGGCTGAGGCAATTCTAGCTAGCAACACCTCCTCGATAAAGATCTCAGAGATTGCGGCTAACATCCCACATCCAGAACGAGTTGTTGGAATGCATTTCTTTAATCCTGTAGAGAAGATGCCACTCGTTGAAATTGTTAGAGGTTCACAGACTTCAGATAAAGCAGTTGTTATGGTTGCCGCTCTAGCAACTAAACTCGGTAAATATCCTATCGTTGTAAATGATGTCCCAGGATTTTTAGTTAATCGAATACTAACCCCATATCTTGCTGAAGCTGCATGGCTTCTAAGTGAAGGTTACTCAATTCAAGATATCGACAATGCCGCTGTCGCATTTGGTATGCCGATGGGGCCACTCCGATTACTTGATGAAGTTGGCTTAGATATCGCAGCGCATGTTTGCGAGATCATGTTAACTGGCTATGGAGACCGGATGAAAGGTCCAGGTTTTGAACAGAAGCTAGTAACAGCCAATCGTAAGGGACGAAAAAATGGCGGTGGCTTCTATGACTTCAAAGAAGATGGATCGATCACTCCAGCAGATATTCGCTCTATCTTAGGAATCGAAAAGCCATTAATCACAAACCCAGACTTGAAGATAATCGAAGAGCGATTACTTCTCGCTATGATCAATGAAGCTATCAAATGTCTAGATGAAGGTGTTGCTGGAAAACCGGGAGCTGAAGCTGTAAATCAGATTGACCTCGGTTCAGTTATGGGATTTGGATTCCCTCCATTCAAGGGAGGAGTCTTGTTCTATGCTCAATCAGTTGGGGCTAAAAAGATCTTTGAATCACTAACTCGCCTGATGAAGGAAGTTGGAGAGAGATTTAGACCAAGTCAGGGTATTGAAGTTCGTGCGAGAACAAATCGTAGTTTTCTTAGTTAACGAAACTATTACGTTTAAACGTAATAGTTTCAGTTCAACGACCTAAAACATCAAGAATGGTTAAAAGATCTCCCTACAACTTGAGGCTGCATTTAATTACATCGCTTAATTACATCTCTGCACAGCACTCAACAACTCTTTATAGTACCCTTTAAATCTATCTATACCATTCAGCCCTCCATTTACTATCCGTCGCAGCTCTTCCAGATTAGAGCTTTGAATCCCCTTCTTAATCCTATCCATTCGATCAACAAAAAACTGCGCTGCGACTTCAACTGAAACGGAGAGCCTATTTGCTAGAATTGGGGTCTTCTCAAGAGGAATACCAATATTCTCCCCAATAGTTTGATAGTTATCTCTCCCTGTAATCTGTAACAATCCTCTCCCGCGATACCTTACTCCGTCTCCTGAGTTAGAATTCCCAAGATCTGCACGTCCTTCATATCTTGAGAAATCCCAAGGTGGATCTTTCTTGAGAGAGCTATAACGAGAAGCGATCTCGGACTGAGGTTTAAGATCTCCACTCTCCGTCAAAATTGTTGCCAATGCATAACTATGCACCGCAGGGTCTACCTCACCCCTAGAAACCAATCCCTTAGTTAGTGCTCCAACGACTTTGGAGATACGCTCATTAGGGATCGAAGGATTAAGTTGCGAAGTAGCAGTAATAAGATTCTGAGTTATGCAGAGGTATTTTGAACTATCGATCTCCATAACTAGAGTAATCGATATACTAATAGAAATTTTGCGTATTTTATAAAATTTATAGTGTAAAAATTTAAGTTTTTATTATCTATATGCGAGCAATAAGTAGTATTAATTTTATCTGAAAGATTAAGGAACTATGCAGCTTGCTTCTTCTTAAGGCTTTCCCACCGAGCTTCCATCTTACTGATCAGCCCTTCGTGCTTCTGATCTGCCTTATCGAGGATCTGTGCAAATGTATACTGAGCTTCTTCTGGCAAAGCAGATGGTACAGGAAGCTGAACTAGGATACTGAAGAGGATCTCTTGATCATGGACTAGGTTCTTTGCTGACTTTGAGACTTTAATAGAGATATCAACGAGATCAAAAACTACACCACGCTCAAGAGCACCTATAAAAAGCGGTTTCATCTCTCGAACAACTAAGTGAACTAAATTCGGGTATATTTCGCCTGGATAATTTTCAATGCCGTAGCACCAGCCGTCGATCTCGACGTTAAATACCTCTTCATAGCTGGCTATCTCGCCGGACATAAGGAATCTTCCTAACTATCCCTATCCCTGGGTTAAAAATCTAAACTCCTCTAACTACATCCTAAGAGGATTAAAAATTGCTTCAATCAAGCTGGCATTGCTAAAAGACCACCGTGATCAAGGCCCAAACGAGTCTGCACGAAAGCTTGCTGACCATCTTTAATAAGTCCAAGAGCAAGCTCCATACGTTGTGGAAGTCGCATATTACCGCTGCTCAATCCACCAACAAAGTCAGCAGCATCTATCTCAGGAGCTTCAGTCTGTCGCATAGAAAAACCACTCAGGTCAGGAACCTGACTTGGTTCGACTGCTTCCTGCGGACCTACTACTGATAAATGGTTGCTCTTCATAGAAATTTACCCTTCTTCCCACACATCTGGGTTATGCAGCTAATTGCTCCAGGTTTTCAGTAGAATATTAACATTTTAACGAATTCCAACAAAGTCAAAATAACCTATTGTAAACACTAAGCTTATTAAGATTATATAACATATCTTAGATAGGCACATTTGGGAGCTA
>CAZTER010000375.1:0-2894 GCA_964612045.1 uncultured Bdellovibrionales bacterium | reverse complement strand
TTTACATTTGTATTGTGACCAAAATGGTTACGTCCACCAGTACGACTTCTCTTTGCAATAAGAGATTTCTCCGGTGTGCTCTTAGTAATTTCGCTAAAGTCCGCCAAGGTCATAAACCTACGGGACGGAGTAGCTGAAGAAAATGTTCTTGTACCCATCTTATAAGCCCTCAACAATATCAATAGTCTGTCCCTCTTTTAGAGTGACATAAGCCTTTCTGTAACCTGATCGACGTCCGAGCCCTGCCTTTGATCTCTTAGGCTTGCCTAAGTAATTCATAGTGCGAACTGCTTCTACTTTAACGTCATAAATTCTTTCAATTGCGCCTTTGATATCTGCCTTAGAAGCATCATCATCAACTCGGAAAACTACAACGTTTCCTCTTGCGCCGATTAATGAACTCTTCTCAGTAATAACTGGCTTCTTTAGAACAGCATAGTCTTTGACCTTTGCTGATCGCTTGCTTTCGCTATTTGCATTTTGCTCTGCCATATCGCCTCTCACCTAATTAAGCTTCTAGAACTCTCTCTTCTAGTGCTCGCACTGTTTCCTCTGTGCAAACAATAAACTCGTGCTTCAAGAGATCATAAACGTTAGCTGATGATGGATTTAGTGTCACAACCTTTGGAAGATTATGGCTAGAACGCTGAACAGCGACATCATCCTTACCAGCAATAATTACAGCGCTCTGAGATTCAACTCCAATCTTCTTAAGAATGGATGCTAATCGCGCAGTCTTTGCTCCCTCTACTTCAAGCTTATTAAGAACAACTATCTTAGAGCCTGCAGCCTTATCAGATAAAACTGATGCTAAAGCCATACGACGTGTTCTCTTCGGAAGTCTGTAATCATAGCTTCTTGGAAGAGGACCATGCACTACAGCACCACCAACCCAAACTGGAGAGATGATAGATCCTGCTCGTGCTCTACCTGTACCCTTCTGCTTGAAAGGCTTCTTACCACCACCACGCATCATAGAACGTGTTAATGCCTGATGAGTACCCTGACGTCTACGAGCCAACTGCCATCTTACAGTCTCGTGAACTAGTGACTCAATCGGCTCAATACCGAAAACCTCTGAGTTTAGCTCTATTGAATGGAGAGCCTTTCCCTCGATATCAAGAACCTTAACAGTTCTTGTTTCCGGCGTATTTTCACTCTTTACTTTAGCCATAATTTACTCCCTACCAGCACTTTAAAATTAAGCTGCTGGTTTAACAGCCTTAAGACCCTTTACCGCTTTTCTGATAACTACAAAGCCGCCCTGCGGTCCAGGAATTCCACCACGAACCAACAAGATATTGTCATCTGGGCGAATAGCAACAACTTCAAGATTTTGAACTGTTACTGCTTCGTGACCATAATGGCCGGCCATCTTCTTATTCTTGAATACATGTCCTGGGAACTTACGACATCCGATCGCTCCAGCATGTCTTCTGTACTCATGAGTACCACGAGTAGCTGGGAATCCTGCTGCACCCCATCTACGAACAACACCTGAATAGCCACGTCCCTTGGAAACACCAGAGACATCTACATACTGACCTTGCTCGAATACGTCTGCTACTTTTAACTCTTTTCCAAGAGTGTTCCAAGAAAGCGCCTCTACGTCACATCGGATCTCACTAACATGACAGAACGATCCAACTCCGGTTCGAGCGAAGTGACCTTGCTCTGCCTTGTTTAATCTCTGTTGTTTTTTTGGAACAAAGCCTAACTGAACAGCTGAATAGCCATCTTTCTCTTTGCTCTTAACATCCAATACAACGCATGGACCTGTTTGAATAATTGTAACAGGTATACGCTCACCCTCTGCTGTAAATATCTGTGACATCCCGACCTTACGACCGAGAAGACCCTCTGGATATACTTTTTGTTGGTTGCCCATCTGCCATCGCTCCTATTGAAACTTCAACAAGCTCTTTCGTTAACTTATTTATTCAAGCTAACTTGCCCGTAACTAATCAACTATTGCAGCTTAATCTCCACATCGATTCCACTCGACAATTCCAACTTGCCTAACTCATCGATAGTCTGTTGTGTAGGCTCGCGGATATCAACTAAACGCTTGTGAGTACGAATCTCAAACTGCTCACGGGATTTTTTGTCGATAAAAGGCGATCGATTGACGGTATATCTCTCAATCTTTGTTGGTAAAGGAATAGGCCCAGAAACTCTTCCACCTGTACGTCGTACAGTTGAAACGATCTCAGCAACTGCTGCATCTAGAAGCTTATGGTCGTAACCTTTAAGCCGAATTCTAATTAAATTTCCACCGATCATACGATCCACCATTTTTATCAGAGGCTAAGTTTTAGACTTAGCGTAATCTTACTCTAACTAAAGCAGCTGCCTAATCAACAGCTACTTAACTTTGGCTGCGGCTAGCAAACTAGCCGCAGCCAAACTAACATCAATCAAGAATCTCAGTAACAACACCAGAACCTACTGTTCTACCACCTTCTCGGATAGCAAAACGGCTCTGCTTCTCCATCGCGATTGGCTGAACCAACTCGACTTCGATATTGATGTCATCACCAGGCATGGACATCTCAACGCCCTGAGGCAATGAGATCGAACCAGTTACGTCCGTTGTACGGAAGTAGAACTGAGGACGATATCCAGTAAAGAATGGCTTATGACGTCCACCCTCTTCCTTCTTAAGGATATATGTCTGTGCTTTGAACTTACGATGCGGCTTGATAGAACCTGGCTTAGCCAAGACCTGTCCACGCTCTACATCTTCTCTCTTCAAACCACGAAGAAGACATCCGACGTTATCTCCTGCAAGTCCCTCAGTAAGGGTCTTTTGGAACATTTCTACGCCAGTAACAGTTGTCTTCTGTGTATCTTTAAGACCGATGATCTCAATTTCTTCACCAACCTTAACTTTT
>CAZTER010000374.1:0-2895 GCA_964612045.1 uncultured Bdellovibrionales bacterium | reverse complement strand
TCACTAATCAGATCGATCGCAATACTTTCAGTGCTGATTCTAAAAAATTAGACCTTGTTGCTAAAAAAATAACTGAAGGAACAACAACAAATATTATTGATGATATAAATAAAGGAAAGATAAACTCTGCTAGAGATCTGATCTTCTTATCAAGAGTATTAATTTTAAATAATCAGATCGATAAAGCGAATGATGTTCTTACTCTAGCCAAAGCCGCATCAGATCTAAATAAACATCAAGCTGCATATAATACCACTGCTGCTGTAGTTGCTCTAGCCAGTGGAGATCTTGATCAAGCTGAAGGTCTCACTCAAGATTTCACTGCTGGAAATCCAGCACCACAAGCCCTGACAAAAGCTCTTGTTATGCAGGCATCTAGAGAGATGGGTTCCGCTCAAGCTATTCTATTAGAAGCAAATGCTCTTCACCCATCTAATGGTCTTATTTTAGAGAAATTAGCTGAATTAGCATTTACAAATGGAGATACTTCACAAGCTCTAAGGTATCTCGATGAAGCTAGCAAAACAGGAACAAACTCACCTAATAGCGATCTTTTAAGGGGGTTTATAAAGCTTGCTCAAAAAGAAACTGACCAAGCTCTTCAGATATTTTCAGATATCATAAAGCATTCAGGAGATCCTCAAGCATTCTTTGGCGCAGCCCTTGCTCACATCGCTAAAGGTGATAGTGCAACTGGCGAGAAGTTACTTATTAAAGCTGCTCATCTTGATCCTCAAAGCTCAATCTACCGAAGTTATCTAGCTAAAGTTTTTTACCACAACAACAAAGCTCAATTAGCAGATCGCGAATTAGGTGAAGCTATCAGTAGAGATGAGAATGATCCAACTCCATGGCTATATCGATCTTATCTTAGAAGAGAACAAAATAGACCTGTAGAAGCCCTACAAGATCTAGAAAGCTCTATCGCTAAAAATGACAATAGAGCCGTCTATCGTTCTAGTAATCTTTTAGATCAAGATGCTGCAGTTAGAGGAGTAAGTTTAGCTGAGGTCTTCAAAGATCTTGGATTTAAGGAGATCGGTAGAGTTGAGGCTTTAAAATCTCTTAATTCAGATTATAGCAATGGAGCTGCTCATAAGTTCTTAGCAGAGACACAGGATGAGATATTTGCTGCAGATGCTGCATTATCTGAGAAGAGAATATCAGACCTCCTCTCCCCTCTTACGCTGAACTCGCTTGAATCAATTGCGAACACTGCCAGCTTTAACGAGTACAGCTCATTATTTAATCAGAATGAAGATCGAACATCTCTATCAGCATCATTTGATAGCCGAGCTGATCTTTACTCGATGGAGGCATTATATGCCACCATCTCTGATCGTTTAGGTGGCGCGTTAGCATTATCAACAGATCTTGGTGGAGGCTCAAAACATGGAGATTCTCTTAGAGATTATCGCCTTTCTGGAACTACCCATATTCTTCCAGATGAGTTTAATAAATTCATCGTCACTGGAAGAGGACAGTTTAGAGAGGAGGACTATGCAGCTGCAGAAGATCAAGAGGTAGATTTCAAGACTGGAGGAGCTAACGCAGCTTGGGTTAGTCACATTAGTCCAGAAGTTACTACTATAATTCAGAGCACCTTTGATCGATCTGGCGAATACGCAAAAGGATACGGTCTAAATGAATCAATATATTCAACTCAGGTATTCAACGAACTCACAGATACCCTTGTTAGTGATATTATTCATGACAGAGATCGAGAAAGTTTTATTACTACAGCTAAGCAGGAAGCACAGTTAATCTGGGATACTCCATGGTTATCAACAATTGCTACTGCCTCTTTAACCAACCAAGACGTAGATAAGTTTGCTGACAGTTTAGTTATCGAAGATAGCTTGGGAGAATTAGCAGGAAATGATGTACATCTCCGTAGTAGTGCTAGAAACGATCTTACCTCAAGCAGTGGATCTGTTTACTCAACAGCTCACATACTAGATTGGCTACACCTAACGGCTGGATTGGCACTAGAGCGAGTTGAGTTTGCCAGAACAGAGATCCCTCCTTATGTTTCGGATCAAGATTCAGAGACAGAGCTTAATCCAAAATTCGGAGTAATGGCTGAGTTACCTTATAACTTCACCTTACGAAGCTCTTATACAGAGACACTTCTTAAATCGTCTGTAGAAGATCAATACAGCATCGAACCAACATCAGTTGGTGGCGTTACACAGAGGTTTAATGATCTAGCAGGAACTTCAGCTCGCAATGTCGGAGTTGGCCTCGACTGGAAGATCCCAGGTTCAACTTATATAGGTGGAGAGCTCATATCTCGTCGCCTATCAGAACCGTATGCAATTACCACTAGTGAATTTACAGTTGATTTCGATCTTGGTGAAACTAGAGACTCTGTAACGGTTGATGAATTTGGAGATAACCACATCAAACAAAACCTAGCGCGTGGATATGTCTATAATATTCTAACAAACCGACTGGTCTCTGCTTTTGATTACCGTTACGTTAAACAGGAGTTCACAGACTCTGAAGTTGGTGGCTTCACTGACGATCAGAGACTCTCACATACCTTCCGTTACTTCCTCTGCAATGGAATATTCCTAATGAACAGAGCTTCGTGGAGATATCAAGAGAGAGAAGAGAGTGTGGTTCTTGAGGATGGAAAGGATATCTCTTGGATCTTTGATTTAGGAGTTGGATATAGACTGCCTAAGAGATCTGGAACTGTAGCTCTTGAGGTTAGAAATATTCTTGGAGAATCACTCAACTTAGATCAATCAGGTGGCTTTGATGAATTGATTGAAAGTGGGGTCGCAGTTCTTTTAGCAGCGAAGCTAAACTTTTAGTTAAAATTGTTCGCTATAGAATTAAGCCAGAAATAAAATGGCCAGAAATAAAATGGGGAGCCGAAGCTCCCCA
>CAZTER010000373.1:0-2897 GCA_964612045.1 uncultured Bdellovibrionales bacterium | reverse complement strand
CTTATTCTCCAGGCGGAGTTCCAGTCGGACTTTTTCTTAAGTCCTAATTTATATTGATAAGATTTCATTCTAACTAATTCTTTCTTTACTTACCTATCTGCTCGATCAATTTAACCTGGTTGCCCATCAACGCGAGAGGTTAGCAGAGGATAGGAATAAGATATTAGAAACATGATAAATGTAGATACCCATAAAATCTGAGAGATTAAGATCCAAACAAGATAGTTAGAGGGGTTAAAGATTGGAAAAATTACACGGATTAACGTTCCTATAACTAATAATAATAGTGCGAATAAAGTTAATGGAGAAGTGGTGCGAATATCTCGTCCTGTATGTCCTAATATAACCCTTGTCATCATACCGACAGTAGCTAATCCAATTCCTCCAAATGTAAAGGCGTGAGTTGCGATAAGTGGTGAGATAAGAAAAAGAGCACTTAATGCGTAAAGTAAAAATCCCAAAGTTATAGATACAACTGAAAGGTATAAGCTCCAAAGAAGAGGATCCTGCCAAATTACCTTGTTATGCCAATGCCATAACCGGATACAATTCAATACAAATAGCAAAGCAGAAGTTATGAGAAGTATATTCTGCTCTTTAATAAATAACTGATTAATTAGAAAGATAATAAAGAGAAAAATGTTACTAAGAACTAGGGATATCGGATTTGAAATATGAAGATCGTAGTTCACTTTATTTTTTATAAACGCTGGCATAACTCGTCCGCTAATTGTTAGTATTAAGCTGACTATTACATAGAGGCCGCCATATAGCCCCCATTCTATGCCTCGATCGATGATTCCGAATGCTCCTAAATAAAAGCAGATATTTCCAATCGTAAGTAAAGTTAACTTAGTTGCTATGCCAAGTTGTTTTCTTTGATGTCCACGAATAATCGGAGATATGACTGCACAAAGTAGAGTCAACATAAACAATATATCGACAGCAGCTGTAAGAAATATAGGCTGCCCCCAAAACATTAGGACTCTAGCAAGTATCCATAGTAAAAAGACAAAGGCTAATTTTCTCCCTTGAATAGTCTGAATGCCTGTCCAATTGGATATCGCAGTTAAGAGAAAGCCAGCTATTACTGCCATTGTATATCCGTACAGCATTTCATGTGCGTGCCATTGGGTAATTGATAATGATGTATTTAATGTGAAGTGAAATACATAAATAAGCATCCATGCTGTAATAGATATAACTGAGAGTAGTGCCGCACCTAGGAAAAATGGACGAAATCCTGATTCAAATAAAGCAAAATGAGGTTTAGTATCTACAACTCTTTTGTTAATTTGAATGAATGCCATGGTATTTATATCTTGTTCTACTGTTTCTCTGTAAAGAATCGATCTAATCGCCGCGAAGATCAATGAGTATAATTTAAATATTATGAAAATAATTTAAACTTTTATATCTTGTAAACTGATTGTAGTACTTAATTAGCCTTAATATAATCACCGATTAATAACGGCATCTGTACCTTGAGTGGTTTGAGATCCACACAATCACTCTCAATCATTAGTGCATTAGGAAACTCGCTAGCAAGTCCTCCTAAGGAGGCCATAAGAGCTTTAGGAGCAAAGGGGCTATCTGCCAAGTGCTTTGCGTGCATCATTACATTAGAAAGATAGAATGTATCTACTGAAAATTTAGTGCCAATCATAAATCCAAGTAATCTGTGAAAGCTTGACCAGTCTGTAAGATCGATCTGTAGATTAAGTAATCTGCCTTGTCTTGCAAGACCAGTGATATATTCAAAAGAGTTATCGTTACTTAGAAAGCTTCCTTCGCGCACAAGCTCTGATTCAAGATCCTCTTTCAGTGTATCTCGGTTATCTAGGAGGATATCCTCAGACACTTGGGTTGATACTAGTTGATAAAGGTCCTTACAATATTGTCTACGGTCCATGTTGGGACATTTTAGTGGAGTGATTAATAGATCGACTACCTGTTGCATTGCTGGAAGGTTGTTGATGAATATTACAAATCCAGAACGCCTAGCTGCTGCCACATCTAGATTTTGTAAACTGGAGACTCCCATGTGGCCAGCATTAGGCTTAGCTTTCTCTCCTCGTAAGGCCGTATAGATCTCAGGAGACCAAACCTCATTTGATAAGACATAGATATTTGGATTTCTCTGCTCAATATTTTTTGATAATTGAGGGGCTAATTTAGTGAGAAGTTCCCATGCTTTATTATCAAAAGTAGGTTGGGTTGATTGCTTCATAGCACTTTTAGATAGAACGCCTTATTCGATAGTTATGGGATTCATAGTCCTATTAGTAACTTCAAGGTTTATACGATTATTAATTTGGCTCGATGCGAGTTTATGAGATGTAAGTCGTTATAGATTTTCAATTTTTATCGATACTTGAGAACATTAACTACACTCTCAGAGAAACTTGTATTTAATTATTATTTCGTTAGATCAACTAGATAGATTGGATCATGGAATGTAATTTAAGAGATAAGGAGAAGATAGGTTTATTAAGGTTCTGGGTAAGCAGCTATGGACATGATTCAAAAAACATCCTCTCCGCAAGCTGATACTGACATATCAAATGTTGACCTAGTCAGTGATTTTCGTTCTCATATAGGATCTCTAAGTCCTCAATTCATAGAGAGTCTTATTCAACAACATCCAGGTGAGCGACAAGCAATAGCGGCTTTTATAGAGAGTGATTTAAATGCATCTATTGGACAGGTAGTTCAGCATGGTCTATCAGGCAGTGCTGTTTTAGACCTTCTAGATCGCTATGTCTCTTGTGCCAAGGATTATCTGCCATCAATCAGTAACGACTCTCCTATTGTAGGGGTTTTATCAGGAACTTTGTTAGCTCTTGATAACGACTCTCCTATTGTAGGGGTTTTATCAGGAACTTTGTTAGCTCTTG
>CAZTER010000372.1:0-2904 GCA_964612045.1 uncultured Bdellovibrionales bacterium | reverse complement strand
TATGGCGGCTTTAACGCGCTTGCTTTAATAAAGAGATCTTCCGCTTCTTGCAAAATAGCAGTAGCTACCTTCTTATCGCCAGCGATTAGAGAAGTTCTTCCTTTAAGCGCAATAGCATAGCCATAATCAGATACAATTCTAGGATCATTTGGGGAAAGCTTATAACTTGTTTTAAAATAAGATAATCCTCGAACTGGATCTCCTGCTCCGCTAACTAACACACCAAACCCGTTAAAGGCCTCGCCGTTATCATTATCCAATAGCCAGGCCTGATTAAATCTACGCATAGCTGTAGAACTGTCTCCGCTATAAATCGCTTGCCATCCCTTATCTATCATCCGTTTTGATGCTTTTCCCCGCGTTCCTTCTGCTGCGACAGCAGCCTTTATAAACTCTTTATCAGCAGAGAGCTGTTGAGAATTTTTCCTTACCCCTCCATACATAGGGATCAAACTTAGATCTTCTGCATATAAAACATGACTACCGCCAAATAACCCAATAAAAATTAATGCGCATAGCACCTTTATATAATTCATATTGAGCAACTCATTAAGGAAGTAATTAATGCAGCAGGCACATAGAACGATAGAAAGTTAGCTCTTCTGATCAACAAGAGTAAAGAGTTTTCTATGCCCACTTCCTTTAATTATGACCTCTCCAGCTTTTACTAGCTGAGCTAGGTGATAACGTAATGAACGTCCTGCATCTCCTAATCCATTGACTAGTTGAGAGTTAGATCTTCCTCCCTTACTTCGTAACTCAGCAAGGATAAGATCTCTGACTTGCTCTCCTCGCTCATGGACTCCGGTCTTCTTTGAGCTTGATCCTTTCGCCGTATCACCACTAACTTTAGGACTCTTGGAATTACTTATAATCTTAGTATCATTACCTGTAGTTACAGCTGAAGTATTCTCTGATTTACTATCAGTAGCAGATGCAGCTCCTATTAAAATAGGATCTGCCACATAAATGACCTCTGCTTTCCTTAGCGGATCTTTTAATTTGTTAACTAGCTCTTGATCTTCAACTAAGGAATAAAAGCTAGGTGTCAAATATAAACAATTCTCTCCTTCGCTTACCTTGAGTGTAATTAACTCACGATCATGAAGGGTTCCTAGCAGGCGAGAGACCAAATCTTGCATCCCATCAAAATCTGGCAAAGCTTTATGCAATATTCTTTTAGGCAAAGGATCACAAAAATCTACTAAGAGAAAGGAATTTGCAAGCAAAGCTATAAAACGCTTCTCAATAGCCAAGGAAGAGGAATCCAATATATCATCCGGAATATAACTAAGAACCTGGCGCTCCTTATGTAGCAACCTTGGGAATAGATCTGGAGAAGATCTCAATGCCTCCAAAAAACGTTTTCCTGGCACATATCCTACAGAGACTCCAAACGGCGAGGCGACTCCTTCACACACACCAAGATCCTGTAGATCTCCCCTTAACTGAGGTATTAATCCCTTTGATATTGCGGGACCAATATCCATAATCTGACAAAACTCATTTGGCTGAATGCCCCATAATCCACGTGAAGAAACATAGCGAATAGTGGACATCAACAAGAGATCCCGCATATGTCCCATCTTCAGAAGAGTTGTTGTGATCGCCTTAGAATCCAACGGAGCTATAGGAATCACAGCCTCTGCGAGAGAGGTATCAGACAAAGCTGTGACAGTAGGTTGCAAATTTTGCTGTGTAGAATCTATAACTTCCATAGGCTAGACAATAACCTGCCCGATCCTCTTGGCTTAATCAACTTACCGGCTCTCAATTCTTGATTAGCTAATCTAACGATCCTAAAATCATAAAGTAGTTTTGATATTAGGTAGATATGCCAAATCATTCATCATCAACCACCACACTCTCACACCCCACAAAAGGGGGGTCCGAAGATTTAAAGTCTCTCTCTCATAAACATGGAAGAAGAGAAGTAGCTCTCGTTGAGCAACTTTTATTCGGTCTCACATTCAATGCTGAACACGGCTTTCAACATAGAGGAGATAAACTCTCCATCTCATGTACCCTTGCAGTTGACGCTGGCCATTCCAACGGAATGACACTCTCATTAACTCGCGAAAAACCAGGTAAAGGTTTAGATATCTCTGGAATAAAATTTAAGGTGACTGTAAATCCAGAAGAAAAAGCAAGTCGTAAAGAGTTTACTATTACGACTGATGATAATGGTTCAGCTCATATTAGAGATATCAAACAACATGATAAAGTTCTGATTGAACTAAAGAGCTAGGATCCTCGCATTATATCAGAACAACGAGCTTTCCCTGATAGATCAAATTGATTTATCTCTATTCGCACGCTAACCTATTAAATATGGACAATCCAAAGACCCTCCTAGAACACCTCAAAGACTCTGGCATGCGCATGACAAAAACTCGTCGTGCAGTAGTAGAGCTTCTCTTTCGTTCAAAAGGTCCGATCTCCGCTCAGGATATACTCTCATCTCTCAAGAAAGGTTCACTTGAGGTAAATAAGACCACTATCTATAGAGAGATTGATGCGCTATTAGCAGCTCAAGTTATCCGAGAGGTCGATCTTCTAGAGGGAAAAAAGAGGTACGAACTTCACTTAGAGCACGATCACCATCACCACATAATCTGTACAGAGTGTAAAGCAGTACAATGTGTTGAGATGGATCATGACTTGGACTCTATAGAGCGCGAGATCCTAAAAAAGCATAGATTTAAAGTAACCAGCCATTCTCTTGAATTTTTTGGCTTGTGCTCTAGCTGTCGCTAAATCTTCAGCAAGTATCAATAGATAGTAATTCATGACTCGATATAAACTCGAGGCTATTTCGCTAATTGCCTATAGCACAATTAATTTTTATCTTTCTTGCTTTTGCAACTTGGTTGCGTTAGATAGCTGAGAATGAAGAACTTAAAA
>CAZTER010000371.1:0-2905 GCA_964612045.1 uncultured Bdellovibrionales bacterium | reverse complement strand
TGGAGCTTTAACAGAGCAATTAATAGTACATGGTCCATTAACTGTTATCGAGATCGAGGAGAGATTCTGTAACGATCTCTCAGTTCGCTTTCCTGAACTCAAGATTATAAATCAAGATGTCAGACAGGTAGATCTAAGTGAACTTGGTCCTGATTTATTAGTTTTTGGAAATTTACCATATAGTTTTTCTACTGATATTATATTTCATCTAGTTCGCAATCGAGCTTTCGTATCTCGTGCAGTTCTGATGTTGCAAAGAGAATTTGCTGAAAGAATGGCGGCATCTCCTGGCGGAAAAGATTATGGTGTCTTAAGCATCTCTTGTCAGATAGCTGCTGATGTTACACTCGGTGGTGTTATCTCTGGAGACTCTTTTCATCCAAGAACTGAGGTTGAATCTCGACTAGTAGAGTTGAAGTTTCATAAGAATGATCGTTTTAAGATAGATGATGTAACTTGGTTTAAGAGAGTAGTAAGTGCTGCTTTTATGATGAGAAGAAAGATGATCCGCAATAGTCTTCGTGCGGCAAATCTTGTTCCTATTGAGGAGCTTGATAAGGCACTCTCGTTAGCAAAGATAAATCCAATGGCTCGACCTGAAACAGTATCAATTGAGGAATTTGCTGGTTTAGCTAGTATTTTGGGCGATATTAAGGCAAGGCTAGCAATTGCTTAGACGATAATATTTTTAGCTCTAATATTTGCAGGAGAGTGCTTTATCTTTAATTTAACACTCTTGAATCCTCCAGAATACAAGCGCGTACTTATATGAGAAAGCTCTCTCTCTAGTTCGTTTGGAATCGGATCTTGTTCACAGTAGAGGTTTCCAACAATATCCTGGTCCAAGATCATTAGCACAGCTCGAAGCTCACCAAAGATTGGGTGTTTAAACCTTACATTTAGCGAGAAGAACTCTTTCTTAGCTTTCGGTTTATTGTTGTGGTTACCTACGTATCTTTTGCGTAAGGTGATGTCGGCTATTGTGGTGAAACCAGGCAGTACAAAAGGAAGTGAGAAATTTACATTTTTTGATGTAGCACCTGGGATGTTATTAAGAGTTGTTAATGTTTTGAGAGAATCAATTGTTGCCTCTGCCATTAAGAGTTGAGGCAATTTGTTATCAGTTAGTTCAGGGCGTTCGATCGCAAATCGACCAACAATCCTAATTAATGAATCTAAAGCTTGCTCTCTCTTTAGCTCAGTTTGTTGTGAAGTAGGAAGTTCTTGCGCTAGTTTTTTTATAAAGGAATTAAGCTCTTTGATGATTGGATCTTCATTGCGATCTTTAAGGAGTTCAGATTTTGAGTCGGATAAAAGTGCTAAAGTTTGACTGATAATAGGATCTTTACTTAATACTCGGATCGTTTCTCTGTGGTCTTGTAATCCATTAGTGTCTATGTCTGTTAGCGCACTTGCAAATAATCTCTCTATAAATTTGCTTATAAGAGGAGGGGTGTCAGAGTTGATTATTCTCGGCTCTAAAATCGTTCTTCCAACATGATTTGTCGGTGATTGACCAAAGAGGTCTTGTTGTTCCATTACAACTAATTGCATTAAAATTTGTCTATACTGTCGAGATATTAGGTCTGTTTCATCTTCTCTCGGTAACTCAATGTATGCTCGAAGAAGGGTATCTAAATTCTCTGTTGAATTCGATATCACCCCGTCAGATTTCCTTCTAATAATATCTTTAAATAGATCTAAAAGTGATTTTTCAGTTGGAGTATTTGGTTGTGGTAATTCTTTAACCTGTTTTATGATCTTCTGAAGTTCTGCCTCTCCTCCCTTTTGATAATCGCCTAGAAGCTTGATAGTTTCATCTTGGCTTATAATAAGTTTTTCAATCTGGCTGCTGATTAATTTTTTCAGGTCCTCTGATGTGGCATCTGACTTAAGCTCTTTTAGTAGGAGTGTAATCGGACTGTGGCTTGTTTTCGTGGCAGTAGGTCCTTTGGTGCTATCAAAAAGAGCATCTAATAGTTTCCCGGTTAGATAACTCTTTAATGTTTCCGGGAGAAGGTCTTTCATTTTTTGAAGAGCCTCTCCTTGTAGTGTCTTTAGAAGAAGATCTTGGTCTCGTCTCTGTAATATCTGTATTAAATCTAGCGCTGGCTGATTAGAGGAGAGGTTCGCTCGGTTTAGCTGAAGGATCTGTAAAGCAAGCTTTCTAAGCTCTGTTCGATATGTAGATTCGCTATTTTGAGTAATTTTCTTTGTAGCTGTTTGGCTCTCAGTAGTGAGTTGTTCAACTTGTTCAGTTTTAGGACGTGCAGAGTTTGCCCTTGAAGAAGGATCTGCATTCTTAAGTTCTGAGTGTACTCCCTGAATTTGTGCCAAGTTGTCCGAGCATTGTAATTAGAGTTAAACTACTGAACTGTTAAGAGAATTGTCGGCATTAATTATAATATTCGTTAGTTAGATCTGGTGCTGAATTTCTTTAATTATTTTAGGTAGTAAGGCTATTTTGGAGGCGTTTATGCGAAGAGTTTTAGTGACAGCGTTATTTATGATCTCTGTCTTTTCAGCTGGCACCGTACTTGCTGATGCCGGCTGGTCAAAGATGGTTCGTGACGAAATATTTAATCACCTCAATAAAATTCCAACAGGTGGATCGTATGAGTTGGATGTAGAAGCTAGAGGAGGAACTGTTTGGCTGCGTGGTGCAGTTGCTAATGAACAGGTTAGAAGTGAGATTGAGAGAATAGCGAAAGGGCAAGAGGGAGTTACTGATGTAATTAATCAACTTCGGATCTCTAATACTAAAGCAGTAGCCGTTGGGGATGAAAAGTTAGATGAACTGAAAACCGAAGTAGCTCAACAACTGGTTGGCGTTGGTTATACATTAGAGTGTGGTTTAAGTGATAATACTTTACATCTTTCTGGTGAGATGCCGAATGACGAAACC
>CAZTER010000370.1:0-2908 GCA_964612045.1 uncultured Bdellovibrionales bacterium | reverse complement strand
TCAAAATAGCCCCAGCTCTTCCATTCAAATCAGCTTTACTGTATAACCCTGCTCTTTCTCATTTCATGTAGCCATGCGAGGTGAAGTAGCTTCGTGGCCGGAATAGGGGTTGATATGCCAAAGATGAAAACCAATAGACTCGCGTATAAGAAGTTGCGAGTTAATGCAAAGGGTAAGGTTAAGAGAACCTTTGCAGGAACAAGTCACAATACCGGAAAAAAGAGCGCAAAGCGTATGCGTAGATTGCGTCACAGCATTGTTGTTGATGACACAAATATGAATGACGTATTGCGTTTACTTCCACACGGTAGTCGGGGAAATAGCTAGGAGGAGCCATGCGAGTAAAACGCGGATTTGCAAGTAGACGTCGACATAAAAGGTTGATGAGGAAGGCCGAGGGATTCCGAGGTCGAAGTAAGAATTGCTTTAAGGTAGCTAAGACGAAGGTCCAAAAGGCACTTCGCTATGCTTATCGTGATCGTCGAGTAAAGAAGAGAACTTATCGTACTCTTTGGAATATTCGAATCAACGCTGCTGTTAGACCACTTGGTTTAACTTATAGTAAGTTCATTTTCGGACTTAAGAAGGCTGAGATTGATCTTGATCGTAAAACCCTAGCTGAATTTGCAGTACGTGATCCAGGTGCGTTTGCTGCTGTTGTGGATAAGGTTAAGGCAGCATTAGCTTAAACATATAAGTTTAGTGCTAATATTAACGGGTCTGAGTTTTACTCAGGCCCGTTTTGCATTTTGGGCTATTTTTAGCCTGACACCTGATCTGTTATCTCCTCGTCATATATTCAAATTGATCATAAAGAGTTTTATGCTTAAACAGCATAGGGGGCATTTTGCAAAATTCTGCTGAGCTAGTGATCTGTCGTGTATTTAATGATGCAGCTTCAGTTATCGCTGAGATTGATATCGAATGTAACTCTCCACCTTGGAGTCTCAGCGTCATTGAAGGAGAGCTCTCTAATGACATTACGTGGTGCTTGGCAGCGCGAAATGAGGGACAGATCCTAGGTTATTGCATGGCACATATCGTTGCTGGAGAGGCTCATATCCTCACGCTTGGAGTCCGTTTAAATGCGAGGAGGCGAGGCGTCGGCCGTTCTCTTATTAAGAGACTTATAGAGACATGTGAGTCTCATGGTGTGCAGCATATTCTTCTTGAGGTTCGACGAGGAAATGTAGCCGCAATCTCTCTTTATGATGAATTTGGATTTTTTGAGGTAGGAGTTCGCCGAAATTATTACCGTGATAATGATGAAGATGCGGTAGTTATGCGACGAGAATTGTGAAGACATTTAAATATTGAGGGGATATAATTGAGGGCCATGAGCACCATATATCGTAGTATCTTAAAACCTCTTCTCTTCAAATTAGATCCAGAAACAGCACATAACTTTTCATTGAGTATAATGGAAAAGTTAAGTGGTAGGTTAGCAACCTCTATAATTCGGAGCGTGATTAGTCAGCCGAGTAAAGAGCTAGCTTGTGAAGTAGCTGGGGTTCCATTGCGTTCTCCGGTGATTTTAGCTGCTGGATTAGATAAGGATGCACGGTGTGTCCCATTTTTAGGGGCTCTTGGTGTCGGTGCAGTTGAGGTTGGAAGCGTTACTTCAAGACCACAGCCAGGAAATCCTCGCCCTAGAATGTTTCGCTATCCAGAAGCTTCAGCAATTATAAACCGTATGGGATTTCCTTCCGAAGGCGTCGATGTAGTTCGCAGAAGATTAAAAAATATTAGAGATCTTAATCCAGGATTGATAATAGGCGTGAATGTTGGCAAGGCAAAAGATGTAAGTCTTGAAGATGCTCTGAATGATTACTGTGAGACATTCAAAAAATTATACGAATGTGGAGATTATTTTGTTATTAATGTTTCTTCGCCAAATACACCAGGCTTAAGAAAGCTACAGGATCGAGATAAACTCGAAGCAATTTTAAATTCAATACAGAAATTAAATATAGATAATCGACCTATCTTTCTTAAGGTAGCTCCTGATCTAGAAGAAGCTCAGTTGGATGATGTTGTAGAGTGCGCTGTGGCTACTAACGTTAATGGACTAATTGCAACTAACACAACTGTACAACGAGAGAGTGTAGGGTTGATCTCTACAGAGACAGGAGGGTTGAGTGGAAGACCGCTTTTTCAATTGTCTCTAAAAAATGTAAGAGCGATTGCGACACGTGCCAATGGTCGTCTAGCAATTATTGGAGTCGGAGGAATTTTTTCCGCGGATGATGTCGTTGAGATGTTAAAAGCAGGAGCCTCTGCAGTACAGTTATATTCAGCTTTTATCTACAATGGGCCAACGTTATTCAGGGATTTAAATAGAGATCTAGTCGCACGTATGAAGCGAGATGGTGTATCAAAGATCTCAGATTATGTTGGACATGCAGTTACTTCAAATAGAGCTGCTTAATTTTGATCTCTATTAATAAAATTGATCTCAGTGCTTAAGTCGCTATAAATACCGCTAAAAATAGCGATTTTCTCGACTAGTCTTTTGTCAACAAAAATATGTCGATATAAATAATAATTTGGTTAGGATTAAATTAATCTTATCAACATAGCTACCTCGTTGATATGAATCAGACTTTTGCAAGAGCTTCGCTTTGACCAGAGAGACTCAATAATGTATACTCCAGGTCCGCACAGCGGAGTAAAAACTAGTTATTTTGACGGTTTTTATTAGTTAAGGTCCTTTGCTTTAACTAATGAGATCTTAGGATCTCCGCCGAATATGTGCACTTATTTGGAGGCACCTTGAGTACAAAGCCGTTTAAGGTAGGAGACAAGGTAGTTTACCCTGGTCATGGCGTTGGGGAGATAGCTGAGATCAAATCGACCACTATTGGTGGAAGTCAGCAGCAGTTCTTCCAGATCAAGATTATAGAAACCG
>CAZTER010000369.1:0-2917 GCA_964612045.1 uncultured Bdellovibrionales bacterium | reverse complement strand
CCTACACGACGCTCTTCCGAGATCGGAAGAGCGTCGTGTAGGGAAAGAGTGTATCTTCTCGTTCTGTAACACTGAAGTTTTAATAAGTCATAGAAAAGATAAGAATCTTATTCTCTGTAAAGTTAAACTTTACTTTGCTTTATATGCTCACTACACTTACAGGATGAGAGTAGGAAACGTTGAGCAATCTGTAATAGAGATACTAGGTGAGAATGGAATGCTCACAGCTGAGAGAATTAAGCTTCATCTTAAAGATTTTAATCTAAATGTTACAAGACAAGCAGTATTTGATGCTCTAAGGAAGCTTAGGAAACGAGCAATTATAGTAAAAGTTGGAAGAGAGTATTCCCTTTCAGCTCCGTGGTTGTTTGAAGAAGCTAATAGAATAGAGCGATATCTCTCTCTACATACCGGGACAAACTACCTTGCAAGATTGCTAGAACTATCAAAAGGAGATCTGCTCTGGAGTTTCGATTCACTTCTAAGACTTAAGTTATTTTGGTCTAATTTAGTATTGGCTGCTGCAAAATTGAGCTCTTCTCGAACTATCTATAGCTGGAATCCTCATCCCTGGTTCTATCTTGCTCTCGCTAATCATGAAGCAGGGGTGATTACTGCAATTCGTAAGTTAAAAAAACGGATGTTTAAGTTTGTAGGTGGAGATACATATCTAGATCGAGTTGCAGAGCGATGCTGGCAGTCTGATGTTGTGTCAGCTTTCTTCGGTACTAATCCGCTAAGACTCTCAGAGACAAAATATATGACATTGATTCCACCATATATCTTAACTGCGACTATTTCACGAAAGCACGCAGGAAAGCTGGCAAAGATGTATCGTGATGTCTCAAGTCAGAGAGAGTTTAATCAGGTAGATTTTTTAGAGATTTTAAAGACAAAAGGTCAAGCCAAGTTACGTCTAGAGATTGATCCGGTAAAAGCAGAAAAACTAATGAGAGCGTTTAAGGAATGTTCTTAGTTGCAAGCATCTCTAAAGCAGGAGTGCGATCTCCTGTGCATGAGATCCGCCTAGGAGCTGGCAGCGTTCGAACTTTAAAGCCATGGGATCTATATAATTTTAGTATTCGTGGGGTAGCTTGATTTGACGCAACAATAGGGCAGCGTTGAGTAGCAAGCCATTTAACTAACCTAATCTGATCTTCCCACTTGAAGTCACCCTTTGAGTATTTGGTAAACTCAACGTCATAAGGGGGATCGACATATAAGAAATCGTTCTTCTTAACCTTTAGGCTAGAGAAGTCCCCACATACAAACTCCCATTCCTTGAAGGTGTTTTTATACCCACGAAAATCATATAGGTAGTTAATCCTTTCATACTTACCGAAAGGAACGTTAAATTCTCCAGCACTATTGAATCTGCATAAGCCGTTAAATCCAGTTCGATTTAGATAGTAGAAAAGAGAGGCGCGCTCCTTAGCTGACTTTGCATCTGCTGCTTTTACTAAACGGTTAAAGCGAGTACGCGCCTGTAGGTATTCTCGACGAGAGTTTTTCATTGAACTCTTAATAACTAGCCCCGCTCTTAAAGCTTTATAGAAATTAATTAGCTCTGTATTCGAATCGTTAAGGAGGGCGCTTTTAGGTTCAAGGCCAAGAGCTACAGAGAGTCCACCAGAGAATGGTTCGACGAGACGTCTCTTCTTGTATTGAGAGAAGATCTTCACCAATTCAGAGACTAACCAACGCTTTCCACCGGCCCACTTAAGAGGAGGGCGCAATGTAGGTGAAACGTCTTTTTTTTGAGGCATTATAACTACTTATGTAACAAAAAGCTCAATAACCTTGGCAAGTTAGCTTATCAGATAAAACCATACAATATCTCTTTTTTAACTCAAATTTGAGAACCTCGATAGCAGGTAATCTTCGGTTTTATCCAAAACAAAAAAACGTTTGATTGAGCATGGGATCTGTAATACGAGTATAGGGCACTAAAGTTATGAAATGAGGTACAGATGCAGAGTTTAGCAGAATTAAAATCGGCAGCTTCGGTAGAATTAGGTAATGCTTCTTTCTCTTCAAGGGGCGAAGCTATTCAGATCCCTGAGTTAGTTTGTGGATTAGATGCCACTCATTTAGACCCAGAAAGTTATCGATTTATTGCTAGCCTACAGCACAACCCATACTTACAAGATCAGGTTGTTGTGCTTGCTGGAGGAGCTACTGGGATCGGCGAAAAGATTGCAGCTATATCAGCAGCAGCCGGTGCTTATGTAGTTATTCTTGATGTTGCTAAGGACATAGAAGAGAAGCATAGAGATCATGGAAGAATTGTCGGAGTTAATTGCGACATCACAAATCAAGCTCGCGTACGTCAAGTAATGGAAGAGCTCGGTAGATTTCAGAAGTTAGCCCTAGTTGCAGGATATTTTGGAGATCGACCTGAAGCTGGAAAGCTTGATGCTGCTAACCTAGAAAGACATATGACTATCAATGCAAATGGCATTGCTTATGTAATGGATGCTGCATTATCTGGATTAATGAATCCGTTAAATAGAGGTTTCGATCCTGCGGTATCTACAATCTTAACAAAAAACATACTTAATCCGAGCCATCTCTCCTATGCAATGAGTAAGGCTGCTGAGTTAGGAATGGTTAAGTTCTACGAGAACGAAGTTCCTAAATTATTGGATAAGGCGAGAAAAGAAGTTGAAAAGGCTGGAGGCCAAGGAGAGGAGAATATTCCAGTTCTTCCACGTAGTATTTCATACTGGCCAGATAATGTTATTGACACTCCACTATGGGGAAGGACAGAAGAGGAACGTTTAGCAAAGCTAAGAGAGTCATATGCTAAACGAGGAACTACTTATGAGGCATGGCTTAAAAATCCAAATCCATCTGGTGAAGTTCCAACTTCATGGAAGATAGCAATTAACGTAGTTGCTGATTGGCAGCCTTATGG
>CAZTER010000368.1:0-2918 GCA_964612045.1 uncultured Bdellovibrionales bacterium | reverse complement strand
TATCAAACTCTGGCCTGTCATCTCTTTAGGCTGACTAATTCCCATAATCTGCAGAACAGTTGGCGCAACATCGCACAAAGCACCACCTTGTCTAAGGGTCTTGGTCGAATGTCCGAAGATGATAAAAGGCACTGGATAAGTAGTATGTGCAGTAAAAGGAGAGCCATCTGAATAATTAATCATCTGCTCAGCATTTCCATGGTCAGCAAATATTACAGCGACACCATTGATCTTTTCGAGCTCACGGATAATTAACCCCAAACAGTTATCAACTGTCTCAACTGCTTTAACAGCTGCACTTAAATCTCCCGTATGTCCGACCATATCGCAGTTCGCAAAGTTAACAACAATTAGGCCATACTGTCTGCTTGAGATCCCGTCGATAACTTTCTGTGTAACATCAGCAGCACTCATCTCCGGTTTCTGATCATAGGTCTTAACATCTCTAGGAGATGGAACCATTACACGATCTTCTCCACGATACGGCTTCTCTATTCCACCATTTAAGAAATAAGTTACATGTGGATACTTCTCTGTTTCAGCCACGCGCAGTTGACGTAATCCATGACTAGAGACTACTTCTCCTAAGTGATTTTTAATCTCAAGCTGCTCAAAAAGAAAAGGGAGATGAAAAGTGTGATCATAGTCAGTAAAACAGAGGATATTTTGTGACTTTACTGGAGTTCCTTCTCTCGGAAAGCCATCGAAATCACTAACCACTAACGATCTAACTATCTGACGCATTCTATCTTCACGGAAGTTAAAGAAAACTATGGAGTCACCTTCTTTAACTGGTGCGCTATTAACAACTCCCGGTTCTATAAACTCATCTGTTATCCCTTCCGCATAACTTCTCTCTAGGAAATCTAACGGATCAGATTCAGGAGACCCTACGCCTTTTACAATTAAATCATAAGCTTTTTGAGTACGCTCCCATCTCTTATCTCGATCCATTCCATAGAAACGGCCGCATATCGTAGAAATTTTGCATCGAGGCTTATCAGATAAGAACTGTTGCAACGCCTCTATGTCATCTCTAGCTGAATTTGGAGAAACATCTCTACCATCAGTAAAGAGATGTAATCTAACTTCAGATTTACTTTCTTTAAGTAATCGCTCAATTAATAGGTGTAAGTGATTAAGATGTGAGTGAACACCACCTGAACTATATAATCCAATCACATGAATTGTTGGAGAGCTTTGTGCTACTGAGACGAACTCACGCCATTGAGAGGAAGAGGAGAGAAACTCACCCTTGAGTGCTCGAGAGATTCTAAGCAACCATTGCTCAACCTCCCGCCCTGCACCTATATTGAGATGTCCTACTTCAGAGTTTCCCATCTGGCCATCTGGCAAACCAACCCTTTCTCCATGGGTGATTAACGTAGTCATAGGACAACTTCTCATTAATCGATCAATATTTGGCTTACGTGCTTGAGCGACAGCATTTCCTTCCTCTTTAGAATTGAGGCCAAATCCATCCAAAATACAAACGAGTGTTGTTGAACTGCCAGACATAACAGAGCTCCAATTTTATATAAATTTTAGTTAAGGAGTAGAAAGCCTTGGAGCAGGGGACTGGCCTGCTGCTCCTTCTAAATCACTTTGAGCTCCTAACTGTCTTGGTAGATACAACCTGCGACGTGTAACATCAAATAGTAGTCTCTGCGCATCTTTATTTAAGCCACGCGCACTATAACAAGCAGCTGCAATAATCATCGCTGTTTGTTTCTGATCTCTACCTGCTCCGCCATCCAAGTCATGCGCAAGCTTATTAATAGCCTCTAAAGCAATCCACGCTTCATCAATTAGATCTAACTCAAGATAGACACGAGCCAATTGAAGATTAGAAGATATTAACTCACCCTCAGAACTACTCTCCTTAACAGCAGCTCTAGCTGCAGCTAAAGCTCTATCTGGAGAACCACTCTTAAGCCATATCTGAGCTGCCTTATCCCATAGGGCAAGATCTCCATTTATTCTTGCGGCGCGAACATAATACTGAGCTGCGCTCTCAGCATTATTTGTCTTACTCTCAATCTCAGACAACCGAAGGTATGCCTCAACACACTCTGACTCCTTCTTTATGAAAGATAACAGTGCTGTTTTTTCGCCAGCGATATCTCCCTCATGCTGTTCAGATATCCGTTTAAATCGAAGACGAGAGAGGATCTTCTTATCTTCTACAGTAAGATCAGCCAAAGCTGCCAATCTTTCACTATACTCGAGAGCATCATTAACTCGATTTAACTCCTCTGAGAGATCACGAGCCATTCTAGCAGCTTTTTCATTAGGGGACTGAAACAATACAAGTGCTAGATTATCAACCGCAGCAGTTCTATTGCCCAATCTTTGATGAAGTTGTGCTGAGGTGAAAAGTAATCGGACATTATTGCTTGCAATAGATCTCGCTCGATCAATGACCTTGATAGCTTCTGACAGATCTCCTTTTTGTGAGTAGAGATCCGCTAGTTCAACATAGGCGGAGAGATGTTTAGGGAACCGCTTAATAACTCCCTCCAACTCTCTTTCTGCGCGAGAAAACTCACCGCAAGAGATATCTTCACAAGCCTTGTTGAAACTTTCATCGGCGGCTTCTTGTACTCTTAGTTGTCCCTTTAACTTCCTTTCTCGCAGATAAGCCTGTAAACCAAAGAAGGTTGCTCCTGCTGCAGACAATAAAAAACCACCTAAAAATATCCCTATGAAGACGACACCTGCCATTGCTGAGATCGATGATTCTCCCCACAGGTGAACAACGACTGTATCTCTATTTAAGAGGACAAAAGAAAGAGCGATGGTTAGAAGTAGTGCTACTGCTAGAAGACGCGCGAGCCGTTTGATCATGATTATAGACTCCTTTAGCTGCCTATAATCGTGGATCTCTACCTGTTAAGTAAAGGGTTCTAAATTAAATT
>CAZTER010000367.1:0-2919 GCA_964612045.1 uncultured Bdellovibrionales bacterium | reverse complement strand
GTATCTGTCCAATCAGATCCTTAATCAAATATTTTTGAAGAGAGAAGGGATGTGATCTTCTTCAGGAGAGACTGTTTCGGTGCAGATTTAATTCTGTAGGGAACAAGGCTGTATGCAAGCTGTTCTATAGATCTCCGAGTAGCAAGATCTCCTAGCTCTAGGAGGGTTTGCTCTGATTCGTCCCATTTTCTTCCTGCAATTGAGAAAGGGATAGTTGTAATTCTGGATTGAGCGCTAAATATCTCACTCTCTTCGATATACTGCCTAATTTCAGATAGTGTAATATTCTCGCGGTGATACCCGTTTACAACTAGATCCCAGCGCGGCATATCAAACTCTTGAGGATCGTCAGAGTCTCTTCGTAATCTTCTAAGGTTTTCTATCGTTCGCTTGACGGAAGATCGCTCTCCATCGCAAGCAAGGAGGACTCTTTGCGCTTCGCGTAGAACCGAAAATGTTCCAACTCCCCATGAACGACCGAGATCTACAACAATAATGTCGCATTGAGTTTTTAATCCTGGGATAAGAGATCCTAAAAGTTCTGAGGAGCTAGGAGCCCCATCAATTACAGGAGCTTTCCACTGAAAAGCTTCATGGTAAGTCTCTGGTTGTCCAAGAACCTGTAATTTTTCATCATAGTTAGCAACTCCATGTAGAAGTTCACTAATGATAACCTCTGGGATATGGCCAAGAGCAAGATGTTCAGCCACAGCTGTTCTCTTTGCTAAACTAACTTTGGCCCAGTTGGTGATGTGTGGATTGACGTCATCGAGGTCTATCAGCACGACACGTAGTCCATTTTGTGCCCAGCAAGCGGAGAGTGCTGCTGCAAGTGATGTAGCACCAACTCCTCCTTTGAGTTGTGCTACGCAGACAAGGTTCTCTCTCTCTCTATTTACTAGTCTTTGCCTACGTTCATCGCAGGTGATTAAGAATGCTGCAAGTTGGCCAAGGTCACCTATCTGACAGATCGTTACATTGAATCTCTTTGCAAGTTGGACACCCTCGCTTTGGTAGCGGAGGTCATCGAGAACAATCGAGATAGGAGAGGTGGCTTGAAATCCTCTTACTTGGCCTATAACTAAGCTGATCTCGTCTCCAGGATCAGGACCGAGGACAACACCGACAATCGTTGCCCATGGCAAGGAATCTAGGTTCTTATAATCACCATCAATAATATCAAGAGATTTAAGTTGAGCTTGCCTTGCAGCCTCTATAATTCTGGCCCGCATCAAGGCGCGATTGCTGGAATCTTTCTCAAGCAGAAGGATGTACATTTTGTAAGGTTATCTTTCCAATAAGCAGTGATCAATAGGCTAAGGATTGTTAGCTCCATCTGGGTTTGTCAGGACATGATTGATCGTATTTACAAGATCTTCCATGGCGAACGGTTTTCTCAGAAAGGCATCAGCTCCCTGCATCAAGGCCCATTCAGTAGCATCGTCATCATTTTGAGCGCTGACAACCACTACTTTGATAGTTGTTCCAGGAAGCCTCTTAATCTCTCTACAAACCTGAAATCCATCCGCACGTGGTTTGCCGTCTGGCCCTAGGAGAATTAGATCGAGGAGGACTATATCTGGTTGATGTGAAGTAACTAAGTTAGCAACTCCGCGAGAGATATCTTCGCAAAGGATCGGCTCATGACCAGCATTGCGAACTATCTCGTCCATTATCGCTGCTTGGGATCTTGAATCTTCAATTATCAATATTCGAGCCATATTAAATACTATAGATCGAATTTCATTCTGGCGCGAGGAGTGCTGGACCAGGTCTTAATTCGTGCCCTAGAGAGTGCATTCTAGAGAGCCAAACCGATGATTTTGTACATAATTGCCATTCTCTCTTTCCCTCTCGCTCTCCAATAAATCGTACAATAGGGGTTGCGATTGCAGAAGTTCCATCAAAGTTTACCTCCGAGACCTCCTCAATTAAAGGCCGACCCTCTACTATTCTCATAAAGACAATTATTTGAACTGTGCGTGTCACGCGCTCCCATGTGGCCAATGGTGAGGAATTGCGATATACGCGCACAGTTAGGTCATATAGCCTTTGCAATGCGAGCTGACTTGATCCCGCAGTAATTGTTGAAACAGTTCTTATCCCAGCCTCAGTAGATCTGACGATGGAAGAGAGATCTTGCTCCTCCATTATTTCTCCTAGTGCGACCCTCTTGGGAGAGCGATTTAGAACTGCTTCAAGAAGCGCAGCATGTGTCGCTGCTGTTGAGCCTATTGAGAATGATTCGAAATATGTTGCCGTAGGTGATAGCTCAGGAACTCGTTCAAAGGTTGCTATTCGATCGTGTGATGGAGTTGCACTAAGTAAAGCAGAAGCTAAGGTGGTTTTACCAGCGCCAATCGTTCCTGCTACTAGAATAGAGCTCTCTCCAGCGGCAACAACCTCGCTTAGCCAAGCTGCTAGAGTTGCAGGAATCGTTTTAAGCTTTAGGAGGTCATAAAAGGATACCTGTCTTAATCTTGTTACTCGAATTGCTAGAGATGGATCTGTGCTCGAGCAAAGAGATTGATGCACCAAGTTAACTCTTGAATGCCAGCGATTGTTTAGAGCAAAGGAGGCGAGAGGGGTCTCAGTTGATAGGGTTTTCCCAGCTCTTAGTAATATTATCTCTGTGAAGTAATGATACTCTCTACTACTTCGAAATTTAAATGGAGTTTCCAGCATCTTCCCACGTCGAATGCATGTAACATGATCGAAGCGATCTACGAAGATGTCTGTGATCTCTGGATCTTCAAATAATGCTTGTAAGGGACCAATCCCTTCGAGTACGCACTGAAGCTCATGAATAGCTTCCTCTGATTCCTTTGGAGTTAGAGATCTATCTCCGCCGATTCTTTGAGCAGAGTCTACAACTGCACGTCTTACAGCAGTTCTTAATCCATCCTCATCTCCAATTAG
>CAZTER010000366.1:0-2936 GCA_964612045.1 uncultured Bdellovibrionales bacterium | reverse complement strand
GAGTTCGAATCTCCCCATTTTCTGGACAAAGGGCATTCCATGAAGGAATTGATCTTCCTTTACCACATGGGTCATTGGTTAAAACCAGTGGAGATGGAGTTGTTTCTGAGGTTAAGTGGCATTCTACCAATGGTCTGATGGTAGAAGTTGAACACAGTAAAGGATTAATCTCTCGGTATGCTCATCTAAGTAGATCTCGAGTTAAGAGAGGGGATGTCGTAACTCGTGGCCAAATTATCGCATATTCTGGAAGTTCAGGTCGCGCTACCGGTCCTCATCTTCACTATGAGATACTAACAAAAGGAAAAGCAGTTGATCCTATGAAGTTTATTGCGCTTGGACAGTCGCTAGTGCGAATAGCAAGAGGCGACTCTAAGTATTCTAACTCGTAAAGTTAGAAATCCTTCGATACTTAGGTTTGTAAGTATTGTTTTCTCAGTAATTTTGAATGGCGACCTTTAACTATAAATCCATAGCAAATTAGTTATAGAAAGGTGTTTCTTGGTCCTTATTCTAGAAAAATAACCAACAACACCTATTTCTAAATAGAAAAAATCACTTAATCGTATTGGTTCGATCTTAATGATCTTTTATAACTATTATCGAAACAGAGTGACTGCTATAGCTTGTTGGCGAAATACTAGTAGCTACAGATGTGTTTCGAAGGCCATTGAGTTTGGCCATTTTTTGTATTTATCGAAGTGACAAATATGTTTGACCTCTTAAAGAGCTCAGTAGGGAAGAAGGTAGTAATGGCTGTTACTGGTCTTATCCTCGTGGGATTTGTAATCTCCCATATGACTGGTAATTTAAAAGTTTTTGGTGGAGTAGATTCATTTACTGGTGAATATAAAATTGATCTTTATGCCCTCTTTTTAAGAACCATAGGAGAAGAGATGGTTGGTTATGAGGGGGTTTTGTGGCTAACACGGATTGTTCTTCTTCTCTCTGTGATTTTACATGCTTGGGCGGGTATTACTCTTGCGCGTTTAAATAGAGCATCTAAACCAGTCGGATACAGAGCTCAAAAATTTTCAGGAGCTACCGCAGCTTCACGGACGATGATTTATGGTGGCTTACTTCTAATTGCCTTTATCTTTATCCATATCCTTCATTTAACAACTGGAGAGTTACATCCAGGAGGATTTGAGCATCTAGCTGTTTACTCAAATTTATATAGTGGTTTTGAACCTTGGTATTTCGCAGTGTTTTATGTGGTAGCAATGGCTGCTTTAGCGCTGCATATCTATCATGGAATATGGAGTATGTTTCAGACTCTAGGTGTTGATCATCCGAGTTGGAATGGTGGAATCAGGGCATTTGCAAAGTTTGTTTCAGTCGCTCTGTTTATAGGATTTTCATCTGTTCCAGTCGCCATGCATCTACGATTAGTATCGCCTCCTCAACAGTTAGAGGAGCAGGTAGTAGATGTTCAGTCTGAATCACAACAGGTAGTTCAAGCTCAGTAAGATATTTGATTTTTGTAGAGGTTTGTCATGAAGCTAGAGGCGTCTATTCCCGAAGGTCCGATAGAAAAAAAGTGGGAGAAACATAAAGCTAATCTTAAGTTAGTTAACCCAGCTAATAAGCGAAAATTTAATATCATAGTAGTTGGTTCAGGATTGGCAGGAGCTTCTGCTGCAGCTTCGCTTGGAGAGATGGGATATCAAGTTAGCTGTTTCTGTTTTCAGGATTCTCCGCGCCGCGCGCATAGTGTTGCGGCTCAGGGTGGTATAAATGCTGCTAAAAATTACTGTAACGATGGTGATAGTGTTCACCGTCTTTTTTATGACACCGTTAAGGGTGGAGATTTTAGAGCTAGAGAGGCAAACGTTCATAGGTTAGCAGAGGTTAGTGTTTCAATTATTGATCAGTGTGTAGCTCAGGGAGTTCCATTTGCTAGAGAATATGGTGGTCTTTTGGCAAATAGATCGTTTGGTGGAGCACAGGTATCACGAACATTTTATGCGCGTGGTCAGACAGGACAACAGTTACTGCTAGGTGCTTACTCTGCGTTATCAAGGCAGATAGCTGCTGGCACTGTTACAATGTACTCCTCAACTGAGATGATGGATCTAATCCTAATTGATGGTAGAGCAAGAGGTGTTGTTGTTAGAGATCTTAGAACTGGAAAGATCTCCAGTTATATTGGTGATGCTGTAGTTTTAGCTACTGGTGGATATAGTCAGGTATTTTACCTATCTACTAACGCTAAAGGTTGTAACACCTCCGCAATATGGAGAGCTCACAAGCATGGTGCAGGTTTTGGAAATCCTTGTTTTACGCAGATTCATCCAACCTGCATACCGGTTTCAGGCGAGCATCAGTCAAAACTAACTCTTATGAGTGAATCATTGAGAAACGATGGTCGAGTTTGGGTTCCAAAAACTAAAGGTGACACTAGAGTGCCATCTGAAATTCCAGAATCTGAGAGGGACTATTATCTAGAGAGACGATATCCAAGTTATGGAAATCTTTCTCCAAGAGATATCGCTTCTCGTGCAGCTAAAGAGCGTTGCGATGCGGGTTATGGAGTAGGTAAATCTGGACTCGGTGTTTATCTTGATTTCGCTGATGCTATTAAACGTCTAGGCCGCGATAAGGTTTCAGAAAGATATGGAAACCTCTTCGAGATGTACGAGAAGATTACAGGAGAGAATCCATACGAGACTCCTATGAGAATGTTCCCTGCACCACATTATACAATGGGTGGTTTATGGGTTGATTATAATCTGATGACTACTATCCCTGGATTGTATGCTATCGGAGAGGCGAATTTCTCCGATCACGGAGCTAATAGACTAGGAGCCTCTGCTTTGATGCAAGGTTTAGCAGATGGATATTTTGTTCTGCCTTATACTATCGGAGATTATTTAGCTCGAGTTGCTCCAGGTGGTGTAAAGCTAGATCATTCTGAGGTTAAGATTGCTGAAGAT
>CAZTER010000365.1:0-2937 GCA_964612045.1 uncultured Bdellovibrionales bacterium | reverse complement strand
TCCGATCAGTGCATCATATGCAGCCGCGCAGTACCTTCTTTCTGGATACCAAGCCCTCGGCAGTTGGCCTCTAGCGATTACTGGCTATAATCATGGAAAAGCTGGTGTTGCGAAGAAGGTAAAAGAGTATGGGACCTCTGATATATCGCAGTTAATAGAGAGGCCATTTGAAAAGCGCCCCTTTGGATTCGCCTCCTCGAATTTCTATCCTGAATTCCTAGCAGCGCTAGAAGTGTTTGATAATCCATCTCTATATTTTCCGGAAGTAAAGCTTCAATCGCCAGTAGAGGTGCGTTATCTGCCGATAACAAAGCCAACCACAGTTGGTGCATTGTCAAAACGTGTTGGTGTTAGCGTTGAGCGGTTAAAGCCGGTTAATTTAGCGATATTAGACGCTACATGGCAAGGCAGGCTATCAGTTCCAGCAGGATATCGTTTGAAGGTGCCTGCTGATCCTGGAGTTGAGTTGGTTGATCATGGAGAGATAACTGCTCCAGAGCCTGAGCCAGTTAAGGTGCGAGAGGTGATATCTATTGCCTCTGCGTATCATCGAGTCAAAAAAGGAGAAACTCTATCCTCTATAGCTGCTAAATATGGAAAAAGCATCGCGCAGTTGAAGGAGTTAA
This sequence comes from uncultured Bdellovibrionales bacterium, assembly GCA_964612045.1. Lineage (GTDB taxonomy): Bacteria > Bdellovibrionota_C > UBA2361 > UBA2361 > UBA2361 > CAZTER01. Next base: position 2,311 of record CAZTER010000365.1, on the reverse strand, counting down.
ATTCTCTCGCTAGCGACAAGCTTAGACTTGGACAACAGTTGGTTGTTGCAGTAGGCAAATCAGAAAGAAAAACTACCGACGTTTCAACAGCTAAGAGCTATGTAGTAAAGAAGGGAGATACTCTTCATAAGATTGCACGACAGTTCGGAGTTACTGTAGCGTCGATTCGAAGTACTAATAAGCTTACATCATCAAATCTAAAGGTTGGACAGAAGCTTAAGATTGCCAAGTAAGATCTAAGCTAATTAAATCTTTCATCGGTTGAGAATCGAATTCTGAAGGATAGGGTTTCTGTAAGGAGAGCATAATAAAAAGGTGGTTGAGATATCTCAACCACCTTTTTTGATCGTATGATAATAATCCTACCTGAATGATCTAGCGATTATTCAGGGGAAGGATAATTACATTCCATCATCAACATGAGACTCAGATGCCTGAGCAGAGTCGCCATGTGATTCTTCGTTATGTTGCTCCATCGGGCGAGGAACAGAAACTGTTGTTGCCTTACGAACAAACATCTTCTTTCCACCGATATCAACTGTCTCAAGAGCATTAATTACAAGCTCTGCACAATCTTCTGGAACGTCGAAGAAGGAATACTGAGCTCTAACCTTAGAGTTCTTCACAGAGGATGCTGGAACATTACAATGTTGTTCAACAAGCTCTCTTAGCTGACTCTCGGATACTCCCTGAGTGTGTCCCTGACCAACATACACTCTTGTATGCTTCTCAGGTGGAAGGTGGTTTCTCTCGCGACGATTACGATCTTGTCGACGATCTTCACGGCCATCTCCTTGAGAGCCGTAGTCATCATCAAAATCTCTTCCACGACCACGTCCGCCACGGTTGAAATCACGGTCTCCACCTCTTTGATTTCTTCCACCACGATCATCATGCTCTTCTTCACGCTCACTTCTATTTGAAGAAGCTTGTAGAGAAGGAATAAGTTCAAGGGTGTTTCTAAGTAGTAAAGCTACAACTGCGCGACTCTCTTTATCTGCAAGAACTGCATCAGCTAGTTTTGCCATAGGATCGTCTGTTAACGCATTTGCCTGCTCTACAGCCTGCTTTCTAAGGCCATCAAGACGTGCAGCAGCAATACTCTCTGGACTTGGAAGCTCTCCTTTCTCGATTGAGAAATCTACAACCTTCTTTAGGTAGTGGAGGTGAGCAATATCAAGTGCGCCAATAAGGCTTATAACCTTAGCTAGTTTTGCTCCAGGTCGTGAGTGACCACAACGATGGATGTAAACTTCAGGATCTGAAGGTAGTGCGTAATTAACTACAACATCTAACTCTTCAACATCGAGGCTCTGGCCTGAAACATCAGTAATAACCAAGCAACATACCTCTCCAGACTTTGCCTGCTTAATAGCGCGAGCAGCTCTCATTGGAGGGACATGTCCGATAAGTTTTAAAGAAGAAATGCCTCTTTTCTTTAAAACAACATCAACTAGATCTGCATCCGATGGGGAGTTACAGAAAATGCATGTAGGAGGCAGTCCAAGTGACTCCATAAGATCACAAAGAGCGTTTGGTTTTGATAAAACATCACCACCTACCTCAAAATATCTATGATCTATAACAGGAGCAGGAGATAGTTCATTCTCGATTTGCCCCTCATTTATATTTGCGTTAGCTTCTTCCTGCATAATTAACCTCAATTAAGATAAAAGTTTCTATGTTCAAGGAGTTCGGTTCTGCCCTCTACAGAGAAATAGCCATTGTTTTGCAGCTGAGTTGCTCTAGCTCAAGAATTGAGAGAGCTGCCAAGCTAGGATTATTTTCCTGTCTTATTCTCTCTGGTTGTGGAAGTACCTTTAGTTCTCACCAGAATGTCTCGGGTATTACTAGTAATACTGAGTCCGAAATATCTACTGATAGAGTTACTGCTGTTAACCTTGCGGTTAACAGCACAGCTAATATAAAAGGAGAGCTCTCCAAACACACAGAAGCTAAACAAGCAGAAGTAAGTGCTAGCCAGAACTTCGCTAAACAAAACAACACTAATCAAAACAACGTCAGTAATGTGTCTCAGCTAGGGTTACGGAATCCAGCTAAGGTTAATGTCACCGATTCAACAAATCCTACTTCCATGAGTAATAGGCGTGAGGTTGAGGGTGAGCTACCAACGACGATCAGTAGTGGGGAAACAAAATCCCTACCCGAAGATACTCTCATCAAAGATGGGTTAAGTCCAGATGGAAGAGATAAAGTAAGTAATTTCAGTGGGGTAAAGCTTCCAGCTGGTGAGGTTGCTAGTTATATTTGTAAGCTCTCAGACGGTAGTTTGGCTATTACCACAAAGGGT
>CAZTER010000364.1:0-2945 GCA_964612045.1 uncultured Bdellovibrionales bacterium | reverse complement strand
TATATTACGAAGGCTCTTCATCTAACTAATGGTAATAAAAGTGAAGCAGCTAGACTCTTAGGGGTCTCACGCTCAAATCTAATTGAGAAAGTTAAGATTTATGGACTCTGATAATTTAGTTAAAACACCTACTAGTGTCGGTTATCTAGTTAGAGATCTAATGTTTGGCAGTAAGATTAAATCTCTCATTAGTGAGCAGGGATTTTTGCCGGTAAATATTCAGAACTCCAATAATGAGTCAGATTTAGTTTTAATAGCACTTAATTTAGAGTTAGGTGCTGCTGATTGGGATAAGGTTATAAATCTAAGAGAAAAATTAGGTATCCAGATCTATGGATATTTTCCTCATGTAAGAGCGGAGCTAGAAGGACAGGCTAAAGAACATGACATTATTAGTTCACCACGAGGCGCATTTCTTGGCATGTTAAGCAGGGTCCTTGATCAAATAAAACGCTAAATAGTCTTTTTAAAGACGCTCTTCTCGAAGAATTACTAAGCAACCTAATATCATTATTCCAGCTACAGCTAGGATAACTTGTCCACCAAGAGTTACAAAGGCGTAAAAATTGGCACGGGATTCAAGCCGTTCTCGAAGTTTCTTATCATCTGTTTCTGGATCTCTAAAGGAGAATGGATTTGACTCTTGGCGATCTGTGACGCGAGATTTTGAATCCTCGATCTGAATGGGAATCTCTTCAAGTCCCTCAATTTCTATAGCTCTTGATTGCTTCTGATCGTGTATTTTTATCTGGTTGAGGTACTCGGAATGTTTTATCATTCCAAAAGTTAGGTTTCCAAATCCGATTATAGTCGCAAGTGCTGCCCCAAATATAAGATTTTTATGAAATCGCTTCTGTTCCATCGTTCTTACTTTAAGCGCCTCTCACAGCTTGGCGCTAGTAGGATTACGCTGATTGTTTTTGGTGCACTTTTCGGTGCTATAGCCTTTGCTGTCTACAATATCGCCCCGTTTTATTACTACTATTTTGAGCTGCATAATCAGATGTCGGCTATCATCCCGCGAGGGGATATCCTCAAAGATGAGGAGATTAGGAAACGCTTAGCTAAGGTTATAAAGGATCTGGACATTCCAGCGGAACCACAAGATCTGATAATCGATCGTCGCGATAGGCATATAAAGCTCTCTATATCTTATACTGAGGTCTTTTATATTAAGTTAGGTAAACGTGTTATAGATATTAGAGATTTTCCCTTCTCTGTTCAGGTTGAAGGTGAGTTCTAGCCCTTGATTTCACTCAATTAATAGTGCTAACGTTTAAATGCCTTTAATAGCGAAACAGCGAGTTCGCAAAGGGGAAAGATCGAGTTCTTGTAAGCATAATCTTTTGTAGTTTTCCTTCTGTGGAAATTACAGAAATTGCCAAGTAAAAATGTATGGCAAGGATAGATAAGATATGTTTCGGAATAATTGATCTGGAGAAGATTGTTGGTAGGTAAGAGCTCTTCTGAGAAGCTTGTAGCAGAACGGCTCTTAAAAATACCGAAAGTATCTCGGATAAAACTGAGTAACTTCTGATATTTCTACTTGAATAGTTATCCCCCTCCCCACGAAAGCTCGCTTTTCTCTGGAGTTTTCGAATTATGGCTACCTCACCAAAAGATCCATCTCATAGCACTTCAAATATCATTGATCCTAGTAAAGTTAAGGGACCTAAAGGTGCAGTTCCTGCGCACTGGAAGAATGTTTTAGATTCAGAGGCTGTTTCTCGTGCGGTTGCTAGAATTAGCTACGAGATCCTTGAGCGTGATCCTGAATCAAAAAAATTAGCGATAGTAGGCATTCGAACCTGTGGTGAATTTATAGGTAAGCGCCTAAGAGATCGAATCTCTGAGATGGAAGGGATCGATGTCCCATTTGGAGTAGTCGATATCACCTTGTATCGTGACGATCTTTCAAGCTCTACCAATCAACCTGTACTTAAAGGAACTGATCTGCCTTTTACCGTTTCAGGTAGTCGAATAATCCTTGTCGACGATGTCTTTTATACGGGAAGAACAGTAAGAGCTGCTCTTGATGCAGTTATAGATTTCGGAAGGCCGGCATGTGTTGAGCTTGCTACATTGGTAGATCGTGGACATCGTGAACTTCCTATAAGACCAGATTTTGTTGGTAAAAACATTCCTACTTCACGCTCTGATAGTGTAAAGGTGCGATTGGCAGAGCAGGGATTTGAAGATTCTGTTTATATTGTAAATCATGATTCAAAGGAGAGCTAAGTTTGGTATCTCTTGAAGGCAATCTAGATACTTCTCCTTATCCACACCGAAACCTCCTCGGAATAGAGGGGCTTTCAAAAGGGGATCTGCTTTCTTTGTTGAAGGCTTCTCAGAATTTTGTTGAGGTTGTTGATAGAGATCTGAAAAAAGTTCCAGCTCTAAGAGGAAAGACAATTATAAATCTCTTTCTTGAGCCAAGCACTCGCACACGAGTTAGCTTTGAAATTGCAGGAAAGATACTCTCAGCTGATACGATCAATGTTGGCTCCTCTGAAAGTTCCACTACAAAAGGTGAGACTTTACTGGATACAGTTGGTGTCCTTGAAGCCATGAATCCTGACATCGTAGTGATCCGACACAAAGAGAGTGGTGCGCCTCAGTTCTTAGCCAAGCACCTTAAGCGAGTCGCAATTGTTAATGCAGGTGACGGTATGCATGAGCATCCTACTCAGGCACTACTTGATTGTTTAACTATACAACAGCATCTGACAGCTCAAGGTCGATCTCTGAGTGGTCTTCGTGTTGCAATAGTAGGTGATATCAGACACTCAAGAGTTGCGCGTAGTAATATCCTTGCACATCTTCTTCTCGATAATGAAGTTAGATTAATAGGACCTGAGACCTTAGTTCCATGGGATTTTATTGGAGAGCGATGTTATGGCTCATCTAATGTAAAGATCTTTAGAGATCTTGCGGAAGGAATTGAA
>CAZTER010000363.1:0-2946 GCA_964612045.1 uncultured Bdellovibrionales bacterium | reverse complement strand
TAACTTCAATAGTAATCGATAAAATATAGATTTTAGTTCTGATAACTCTCTATTTTTTAAGATGGCCTGAATTAAAATGTAACTAAGTAGAGAAGTAATTGCTAAAATAGCTAGCTTACTTATAGGAGGAAACATCACATACCAACTTGAAGAGTTGAAAATATAAGCTGAGACAAATATTCCGATACTCGAAATGGAGGCACAAATTGCGGCTCGAGCTGTCTCTATTATTGAAAATCCTGAGAATTTAATAATTGCCAATACTGCAAGAATAACAAAAGATACAGTAGCTGAAAGCGCAGAAGAGATAACCAAACCAAGATGTCCACCAGAAATAACTAAATAATCAATTGTAAGGGCTCTCTGAGACTTTATAATAATAGAACCTATGATATCTGAACTACTTATTATAATTGGACCTATTAGGTGAAGCGTAAATATAAAATAAAAACATAAGCCTATTATGCCTATTAAAGTAATAGTCTTACTCTGTTTATTTGCTAAGAAAGCTCTCGTTAACATGGAATGGCAACTTACACTCCACAACCCGATACAGATCCCCTTTACAGCAAGGGCTGTCATAAATGTATCAGTACTAGTAAAAGCACCTCTTTCAAAGAGTAAAGAAACTACGTTCTCTGCTGTCACATATAAGAAACAGGATATTGGAATAATGGTAAAACTCGTTAATCTTAAGGAATCACTCAATCGAGAGATAAACTGAGCATGATCGTTTGCAGCTCTTGCTCTTGAAAGAACTGGCAGCATTACAACACCTAAAGCAACTGTGAATATACCTATAGGGAGCTGAGTCACACGATCGGCATAAAATAACCATGAAACACTCCCTGCTGTCATAAGTGAAGCAAAAACAGTCCCAAGAAACATGGTTACTTGATACACCGCAGATCCAATTGTCGCTGGTAACATAAGAGCTAAAACAGATCTGGTTGTTCTAGTCCAACACCTAAAATGTGGGAGGATAGAGAGCTCTAACCGACTAAGCGCTGGCAATTGAACTAACACCTGAACTAAACCACCCAGGATCACAGACAATGCTAGTATTAAGACTCCTCCCTCTGGACTAAAAGCCCCTGCTATTAAAGCTCCGACAATAAGAACTAGATTCATTACGACTTGAGACCATGCTGCAGCACCATAATGATGCAGCGTATTTAACGCGCCTCCAATTAGAGCGATAAAACTAACAAAGATAATATAAGGGAACATTATTCTAGTAAGGATTATGCAAAGATCTCCTGTTTCACCTTGCAGAAAAAATCCAGGAGCAAATAGCCTAACTATTAAAGGAGAGAAGACTATTCCTAGCAATGTAAGCAATGTAGTTAGAATCAAAAGAAATGCACTAATTTCACGCAATGCTTTTCGACTAGATTCATGGCCGACTCTTACTTCCTCTGAAAAGATCGGAACAAATGCTGAAGTTAGAGCTCCTTCAGCTACAAAACTACGAAGTAAGTTGGGAATTCTATATGCGACAAAAAATGCATCTGCAATTTGAGAGGAACCAAAGAGCCGAGCAACGAGTAGATCTCTAACAAATCCAAGAATGCGGCTAAGTAAAGTTAGTGCAGCATTTATACCTGCTCCAGTAACAATCCTATCCGATGAAATCCGATCATTGTGGCTTGATGACACAGTTCAGCATTCCTTAAATGCATTAAAACACTGCGGCAGAATTTACCCCAGATAACACAAATTACGCAAACCTAAGTTATTGAACTTACGAGGGTATTTTTAAAAACATCCCATGGCCCATCTCTTGCTCTAATAGAGCCTGTTAGCTGTTTAAATCCCTACTTGAGCGGAAAGAATGCGAATAAAAGGAACGCAATCATCAAAGAATAATCAATCGATTCAATCGGTTGGAGCTTCACATGCTCAAGCACCTATGGGTGCCGAGAACGAGCAGAACCTTAGGGAGCAGTTCAAGGCAGCAATGGAAACTTTTGCCGGGACTCATTCTCGTACTGATTCCAACGAGTTATCTTTAGACACCTTCCAAGTCGAATCTCCTGAAAAAATAAGTGCAGACTCAACTCGAATTGCCGAGTTTGTAAATGTCGCTAGGAAAGTTGAAAAAGAGTCTGAGAGAATCGACAGTGAAGTAGCTGAAGAGAGAGAGCCGTTTAAAGAAAAAGTAGATGGTCAAGATGTATCACTTAACCATCAAGCTGAGACAAAGAACGATGCGAAAGAACAGAAAGCAACTGCCGAGCAGCAAGAAAAAGAAGTAGCCCCGGTACAGAATGATGGGCAACAACAGAATAAAAAAGAAGATAATTCAGAAAATCTAGAAACATTCGTAGAAGCACAGTCAGCAAATCAAACAGCTCAAAGCAACTCAAGCGAAGAAGTCAGTGAAAACTCTCTACTCGCTAGCGAACTAGAAAAATTTGTAGAAGGAGATGACTCTTCTGAACCTACTCCTGTTCTTGCAAAGGACATCCAAGAAAACGCTGAAACCACTACTGAATCCTTAAAAGCTCAACTACCTAAAGCAGAGAATGAGGGCCTAGCTGAGAACAAAAGCTCTCAAAACGGACAAAATATTCCAGCTACAGAGCAAGTAGTAATTGAAGCTACAGTGGATACTACCAAAGCCCTTTCGTTGAAAGAGTCATTAACTAGTAACTTAGACAAAATAAAGGCTTCGGAGCAAGCGACCTTTAATACTACTGTTGATGCCCAAAAGGTCTTAGATACTGTTGATTTTACCTCAAACATTACTTCGTCATTAACACAGAGTCTTCTAAAGGCGACAGCGACTAAAGATTTAATTGAGAAAGCGATTCAAGGTACAGAGATCAAAAAAGCTCTTAACCTTACTAGCGAAGCTCAGCAACAATCAAATTCGACAAATCAACTTCAACCCTTTGGATTCTCTCAGATAGGATCAATACAAACAAAGACAGCTAGTGAGAA
>CAZTER010000362.1:0-2953 GCA_964612045.1 uncultured Bdellovibrionales bacterium | reverse complement strand
AGGCAATTTGGCGTATCCTCTGGCTTATGCTAGCTTAAGTTTCGCGATTGTTGTCCCGGGGCGCCTCTCAGTATAGAGAGGGTTAAAATCCCGGTTCTATAGAATGTAGGACGATGAACAAAGTAGTAAGAGAAGTTACCGCAAGGGTGATAGAGCGAAGTCGTACGAGTCGAGAGGATTATCTCAAGCGTATGCGAGCAGCCGCGTCTTCAGGCCCTTATCGTAAGGCCTTATCTTGTGCGAATTTAGCGCATGCTGCTGCTGCTTCTCCTGTTGATGACAAAGAGACCCTCAAGTATCCAATCAAACCAAATATCGCAATCGTGAACTCTTTTAACGATATGCTTTCTGCGCATCAACCTTATGAGAGTTATCCTGAGATTATTAAAAATGCTGCGAGAAAGCATGGCGCAGTAGCTCAAGTTGCAGGTGGTGTTCCAGCTATGTGTGATGGAGTGACACAGGGTCAGCCAGGAATGGAGCTTTCACTTTTCAGTCGCGATGTGATCGCACTGTCTACTGCTGTTGCACTTTCGCATAACATGTTCGACGGCTGTTTGTGTCTTGGTGTCTGTGACAAGATTGTTCCAGGATTATTGATCGGAGCTCTCTCCTTCGGCCATCTTCCAGTTGCTTTTGTTCCTGCGGGACCAATGGTCTCAGGACTTGATCATTTAGAAAAAGCAAAGACAAGAAAATTACACGCTCAAGGAAAAGTTGGCGAAGATGCCCTTATCGATAGCGAGTTCAAATGTTTTCACGCTGCTGGCACATGTACATTTTATGGTACTGCTAATACTAATCAGATGTTGATGGAGGTCATGGGACTTCATCTTCCAGGGTCTTCCTTCGTAAACCCAGGAGATAAGCTGAGAGAGTCTCTTACAGCTTTGGTGACTGAACGAATAGTTAAGTTAACGCAGGTAGGCGGCACATACATTCCTATGTGCGATATCGTTTCAGAGCATGCAGTTATTAACGGAATAATTGGATTACTAGCCTCTGGCGGATCCACTAATCTGACAATTCATTTAGTGGCGATTGCTCGTGCAGCAGGAGTCATTATTGATTGGGATGATTTCAGCGCTCTCTCTTCTATCGTACCACTTATTACAAAGATCTATCCTAACGGTAAGTGCGATATGAATGATTTTCACCGTGCAGGTGGAGTCCCTTTTGTAATTAGAGAGCTTCTTGATGCTGGACTTCTGAATAACGATGTAAAGACGATTATGGGAGAAGGATTGGAATCTTATACTAAGTTTCCAGTTCTTGATGGGGAAGATAAGGTAACTTGGAGAGATCTTCCTAAGGAGAGTCCAAATCGGGATGTAGTTCGTGTTTATACAGAGCCATATGCCCCAGATGGTGGAGTAAAACTTTTATCCGGGAATCTTGGAAGAGCAATCTGTAAGACTTCTGCACTCCCAGCAGATAAGCGTGTGGTTCGTGCTCCAGCAATTGTATTCACTGATCAGAAACAGATTATGAAAGCGTTTCAGAAGGGTGAATTAAATAAGGACTTTGTAGCTGTTGTTAAATTTCAAGGTCCAAGAGCTCGAGGAATGCCAGAGCTTCACAAGCTTACTCCACTCCTAGGAGCCTTGCAGGATCAGGGACACTCAGTCGGTTTAGTTACTGACGGTAGAATGTCTGGTGCTTCAGGCAACGTCTTAATGGCAATACACGTAACTCCAGAATGCTCTGCGCTTGGGCCATTAACAAAGGTTCGAGATGGAGACATAGTGTCTATCGATAGTATCAATGGAACATTTGGCGTTGAAATATCTGATCAAGAGCTGCACTCTCGTGAACCAGAACGATGGAGTGATGATAGCGTTGAATATGGTATGGGTCGTGAGCTTTTTGCTGGATTCAGAGCGATGACTTCAAGTGCTGAAGAGGGAGCTGTTTCTTTGCGACCAGGTTGTTCACTTTAACTTTATCTCGTGATGAGTATTTAGGATCGTTATGGCGCAATTTAATCGGCTTCAGGTTTTACAAGGTTTATCTGATCAAGGTTTTTTGCCGATATTTTATAACCCAGATCTTGATACTGCGCTGAATATAGCGCGCTCCTGTGCGCAGGCAGGTATTCGTGTGATTGAGTTCACTCATCGAGGTGATCGAGCTCATGAAGTCTTTGATGGGCTTTTAAAGGCACAAAAAACAGAGGGATTGGATCTGGTTCTTGGAATAGGTTCAATTGTGGAGTCAGCTACTGCTGCCTATTACATTAATCTTGGTGCAAATTTTATAGTCGGACCATCTTTTAGCCGTGAAGTCGCAACGATTGCTAACCTTCGTAAAGTTGCTTACATCCCAGGCTGCGCAACTCCAACAGAGATTACTACTGCACTTGAGAGTGGTGTTGAGTATGTAAAGGTCTTCCCAGCTTCAGAGCTTGGTGGTGCTAATTTTATAAAAGCTATTCGTGGACCTCTACCATGGGTTTCCGTAGTAGCAACTGGTGGTATCAAAGTTGATGATAGTTTGAAGGATTGGTTTAAAGCTGGAGTATCAGCTGTTGGGCTTGGATCTGAATTATTTCCTAGTGACCTACTTAGCAAGAAAGATTGGCCGACGCTTAGTAAGAAACTAAGTGAGGTAAAAGCATTAGTGCAAAAAGCTAGATCCTAAATCTCTTCTAGTTTCTTTCTAATCTCATCTCCATGTTTGCGATCTCGTACTTCGAGAGTCATCTCAACCATTACGGATCTTGGGCTGTTAGAAAATGATCGATCATGTTTGACCTCAATTACATTTGCCCCCATTTCAGCAACTAGATTTGTTAGTGCTGCTAAACTGCCAGGCCTATCAGGAACTGGAACTATGCACTTTATAAGTTCACCTGCTGATACCTTACTCTGATCAATAGCTCGTGAAAGAACAGATATATCTATATTACTCCCGCAGACTAAGAGAACTACTGATTTGACCTTCTTCGGAAGTT
>CAZTER010000361.1:0-2967 GCA_964612045.1 uncultured Bdellovibrionales bacterium | reverse complement strand
AGGGTGCTAACTCTCTTTAGATCTCTCTCACTAACATCTAGAGCGGTTAATAGCTCTTCATTTTCTAACTCAGCTAAGATCTCGCCGCGCTTAGCTTGTGCTCCTAGTTTGGTATAAATGGCTTTAACTCTGCCTACTGTGCCAAACGCTAACTCAGCAATATTCTCTGCTCTTACTGCACCAGAGGTAACGCTAGTAACAGTTGCTTCGACGGCTCCATGTCGTGGTTTGATGGCAGTAATATTTGGCTTCTCAGAGCAACCAGCTACTAAGGTTGCTGAAATAGCTAGAATTAAGAGTTTTTTTAATATCTGAACTATCAAAGTGTATTCTCCACCTATTAAATTGAGCATTTAAATCTATTCTCAGACTCTACTCTGACTCTCTATTAGCCTCTATATCTGGTTGTATAGCAACCACTCGATACTTGAGTAATTTACTCAAGTAATTAAATCTTAAAAAATATCGATAACATGGTTCCCTCTTTCTTAAAGTTGAGTTATTCAAGCGAGGGCGATTCGAGTTCGGCGGTCGTTTTGCTGTTGTTCTCCTTTTTCCATGTGTGGTTTTAATGTTCCGCATTTCGCGTTTATTTACCTTATCGTTGTTAGTATCAGCTGTTATTGGAGGAGTAGCTTATCTAAGCTCTCCAAAAGTTACTCAAGCTGATCCTAACGAAACTAAATCTAACTCTCAGCAAGTACCAACTGATGGTCAGCGGCCAGATCCGGATCCTGCATACAAGGATGTAGATCTTCATGCTGGTCTTTGGAACAATGGTACAGCCTCTGAGTGGGATCTCCCTTTCCTAGATCATTTTAAGATCTTTGGACCTCCTCAGCGCGCTGCTGGTCATCGGCCAGAGCAGCCGATCCATTTCAGTCACGTTACGCATGTTCAAAAAAACAAGATGGAGTGTCAGTACTGTCACTGGTCAGTTGGAAAGGCAGGATATGCTGCAATCCCTGAAGTTCAAACTTGCGCAGGATGTCATGCTTCTTTAGTTCCAGGTGCTCCTCCAAGAATTCCAGGGACAACAGATGAGCAGAAGACCCAGATTAAGAAGTTGGTTGATTACTGGGAGCAAGGCCGTGCAATTGAGTGGGTGAAGGTTCATGTCATGCCGGACTATATAAGATTTAATCACAAGCGACACGTTAAGGCTGGCGTCACTTGCCAACAGTGCCATGGTCAAGTTCCAAAGATGGAAGTAGTCGAACGCGCTACCTCGATGAAGATGGGATGGTGTGTTGATTGTCACCGACAGAAAGGTGCCACTATCGACTGTTATGCATGTCACTACTAAGGGTGAAGTTGCCTGAAGCGAGTTGTATTGAAGAGTGTGAGGTCGGCGTTCGAACGCTAGGCTAGAGGAGATTGGAGATCATGAAGAATAATAATGATGGATTGGTGCAGATAGGTAGCTCGTCCGGTGTTTCGCGTCGAAGCTTCCTTAAGGTACTCGGTGCTTCAGCTGCTGCTGGTGTTGCAGGGTGTGCCGATGATCATACTCAGCACGTATTGCCTTATGTAAAAGGTGAAAACGAGCAGATTCCTGGCGTGTCAGTCTGGTATAAGTCTACATGCTCTGAGTGTTCTGCAGGATGTGGAATATTAGTCCGCACTAGAGAAGGACGTGCTGTAAAAGTAGAGGGAGATCCTGATAGTCCAATTAATAAAGGTGGTCTTTGTGCTCTAGGTCAATCTTCTCTACAGGGACTATATGATCCTGATCGTGTTCGTGAGCCAATTGCTAGAGAGCGTGGCTCTGATGCTTCAGGAAGAACAGTATATTCATTTAAACATCTATCTTGGGATTCAGCTTTAGCTAAGGTAGCTCCAGCAATAAAAGGATCTGATAAAAAGAGAGCTCTTATTACAGGTGAGCTTAGTGGCGCTCAGTCAGAATTGGTTTCTAAATTCTGCCAGGGTATGGGATTCGAGCACTATACCTGGGATCCTATGCAGCCAACTGCGCTTAGATCCGCAACAGAAGAGGTCTTTGGTGTAGCAGGAATTCCTACATTTAAAATTGACGCAGCTGACATCGTCTTAAACTTTGGAGCAGATTTCCTTGAGACTTGGATCTCTCCTGTTGAGTACGCAAGAGGTTGGGCAGATTCAAGAAGAGGTGAGCATAAATGTAAGTTTGTTCATGTTGAGCCTCGTCTTTCTCTCTCTGGAGCAAATGCTGATTTATGGCTTTCTTGTAAACCAGGAAGTGAGATCGAACTTTTAAAATATATTGTTCGTGAATTAATCACTTCAGGTCGTGGATCAAGTCTGCCTCGTGATGTTTATAGTGCAGTTCTTTCCTTCGTTAAAGGCGCTACTCTTGAGACTGTTTCTTTAAAGACTGGAATTGAAACTGAGAAAGTAGCTCTTCTTCTCCAGTCATTAAGAGAAGCGCGAGCTCCATTAGTTATTGCAGGAGGTACTGCTGCTTCCGTTAATGGCGGTCTAGCCATTCAATTATTAGTAGCAGTTCTGAATAGCGTACTTGGTGCAGTAGGGAAGACCGTCGATCTTGTAAATATCAGAACATGTGAAACTTCGATTGAAAAGATCTCTGAGCTTCTTGCTGGAATGAAGAATGGAGACTACGAGACTGTAATCGTCAGCGGCACAAACCCTGCATTTACTCTCCCATCTTCATTTGGATTCGCGCAGGCCAGAAATATGGTTCCTAACTTTATCGCTCTTTCGTCGCAATTAGATGAGACAGCAGAGTTGGCTACATATGTTCTACCTGTACATGCTTCACTAGAAAGTTGGGGAGATGTAAGAGTTAGAACAGGAGTCTACAGCTTACAGCAACCAACAATGAGGCCTGTATTCGATTCTAAATCTTTTGGTGATGTATTAATTGGTCTTACAAAGTCTGCTGGTAATGCAGAGTTGTTCTCTGCAACACCTACTTTTGAGAGCTTCCTAAAGGAAAGTTGGAAGTCCATTCATTCAGCCGCT
>CAZTER010000360.1:0-2969 GCA_964612045.1 uncultured Bdellovibrionales bacterium | reverse complement strand
AAGTAATTCATACACCAGGCCATACTCCAGAACATATCTCTTTCTTAGTTACAGATCGTGGCGCAGGAGTTTCAGAACCAATCGGTATTGTGTCTGGAGATTTTCTATTTGTTGGAGATCTAGGTCGTCCCGATCTTCTTGAAACTGCAGCCGGCAAGAAAGGTGCAGCAGATTCTGAAGCTCATGTACTATATAAATCTATACAAAAAATAAAAAAATTACCTGAGTTTTTACAAGTTTGGCCAGCTCATGGAGCAGGAAGCGCTTGTGGAAAAACCTTGGGAGCCGTTCCAAGCTCTACAATTGGGTATGAAATGCGATTTAATCAGGCTTTACTTGCAGCGACGAATGAAACAAATTTTGTTAATCATATTCTAGCTGGTCAACCTGAACCACCACTATATTTTGCTCGAATGAAAGATGAGAATCGGGTTGGCCCTCAAATTTTAGGCGAACTGCCCAAGCCTCAACGCTTAACATCAGATCAACTAAAAGACCTTAATACTAAGGAAGATGTTATTATCGACACTAGACCTTGGAAAGAGTTTAGTAAAATGCATATCTCAGGCTCTTTCTTCCATCCAATTAATAGATCCTTTATTACAGATATTGGCTCGATGGTTGGAGATGACCCCAATATATTTTTGGTTTGTCGCGCTAATGAGGTGTCAACACTTGTTACAAGTTTAGTTCGTATAGGATTAGATAAGATTTTAGGCTGGATTGACCCAACAGACTTAAATGCATTTGCAGATTCTGGAGGTTCTGTTACCAGTACAAAAGAGCTACGCCCCAGTGAGGTTAGAGAAGATATCAATAGTAACTCTGTGCACATATTAGATGTCAGAAGGTCCTCAGAATATCAGGAAGGACATATCTCAGGTTCACAGCATTTTGTGCATACACGACTTGCTGCAAATCTAGATAAAATTCCCACAGATAAACCAATTCTTGTTCACTGTAGAAGTGGTGTTAGATCTTCATATGCGTGCTCTCTACTTGAGCGTAGGGGGCTGAAATATATCAATATGATTGGAGGAATGCTCGAATGGGAAAGGTCAGGACTTCCAGTAGAAAGATAGGTAGTTACCAATAAATTATTGATACTTTCATTTAATCTTAGTGTAAAATTATTAATAAAGATAAATTAATTAGGAGAACTCTTAATGTCCTTAAGAATCAATGACACTGCACCTGATTTTACAGCTGACACAACTCATGGCACTCTTAACTTCCATCAATGGTTAGGAGATAGTTGGGGAGTTTTATTCTCACATCCGAAAGACTTTACACCAGTATGTACAACTGAGCTTGGATACCTAGCTAGCATTCACTCCGAATTTGAGAAAAGAAACTGCAAGATAATAGGCTTAAGTGTTGATTCAGTAAGTAGTCACCATTCATGGGAGAAAGATATAGAGGAGATTCAAGGACAAAAGGTTATGTACCCAATGATTGGAGATACAAAACTAGAAATAGCAAAATTATTTGGCATGCTACCTGCTGATTCCGGAACAACTTGTGATGGTCGTACTGCAGCCGATAATGCAACGGTTCGTACCGTATTTGTAATCGGACCAGATAAAAAAATTAAATTAATGCTAAGTTATCCAATGAGTACAGGACGAAATTTTAATGAGGTGCTTAGAGTTATCGACTCTATGCAATTAACAGCTAAACATAAAGTTGCAACTCCAGCTAACTGGAATCAAGGAGATCGTGTCATCATCCTTCCTTCAGTATCAGAGGAAGAAGCCAAACAAAAATTTACTTCTGGATGGGAAGCCCCTAAGCCTTATCTTAGACTTGTAAGCCTCAATCAGTAACTTACTTTGCTTCTTCATATAAGAAGAAAGTGCTGAATATGCCTATCCATATTCAGCACTTAGCTCATTTTAATGGCTGATAATACACCAAATTAAACATCAACAAACTCTCTTAAGTTACAACAACACTGCTTTAACTGACTCCATAACTTATCATTATTAATCCTTTTACAACTCTAGATTAGAGATCTATGCGTTGTGGTCTTCTAGATAGGAATAAATTATGTCAGCTCAACTTGAAACGGCATTATCAAATACCACAGTAGCGGATCAGGAAACTGCTCAATTACCGCCTACGGAGTTAACGCCAGAAAAAAATGAGCTTAAAGAGGTCGGAGATTTTGAGATCGTTAAAAACGAATCTGCAGATCCTACTGTTAGATTAGTAACTAGGATTGAAAGGACTCGCGGCTCTGTTCATTGCAATCCAAGGCTTAGCGATCCTGCACTTAATCAAGTAGTAACTTATCCTATAAACACCCCTATCATTGAAGAGCTAAATGCAGCGCAGCTAACTGAAAAAATTCATTCTGATCCACAACTACTAAATCTATTCTATGCTAGAACGTTTAAAAGATTAGAAGACCTAGGGATTATTTCAGCATGTGAACAGATTAATCCTAGTCAGATAGTGTGCGAAGCAAAAAGTATAATCAATCAAGCTGTTGAGAAGCTAGATCCTAAATCTGGGAAGGCGGTCTATATACTATCAAAAGCATTAGTATCTGCCGCAATATTTTCTCCTGAGAAAAAAGAAGATCAATTAAATCTCGTTAAAGAGATACTAAATCATGATTGGATGTATTCATATGCACTATCCAAAATAATTTTAGCGATAGCAGATAGTGCATCAGAAACGACGAATAGCATAGGCAAAGGAATGGAGTATACGAAGAGTGATACTAGAGTTCGTATAATTGCAGGTTGGAGCATTCTTGCTGGATCGGCAGTTACACCAGAACAACGCGAAGCTGCCTTTGATGAAGTTAAGACGCGCATAGGTACAACATGGCTTGATATGGCTGGACAGGTATTGCAACCGCTTGCCATACTTGGAAATGAATCTCAACGAACAGAAATTTTAGAGAGAGCTTCAGCTCTTATAGATAATAAATACTACAAAATTAGAAATGGTGCCTTATT
>CAZTER010000359.1:0-2970 GCA_964612045.1 uncultured Bdellovibrionales bacterium | reverse complement strand
AATTGATATGATTTTAATCTGAAGTATTACTTCATTTAAACAGATTAAAACTATCTTAGTCTTACTAATTCGCTGGCAAAAGCAAATACACATCCATACCAAACTGAGTAAGGAGTGGGTCGTAACCAGCGATAATAGATCTCTCTCCGTTTTCAAAAACTACTGTGACGTGAAAACTTACTGGAGGTAAATTTGCACCACTCAGACGTGGTTCAATCGTAAACGCCATGGTTTCTGAGATAGGTAGTGTACTTTCAGAGTTTAGAAATACTCGTTGCGTACTTAACGCTTTCTTGAGAGCAGCCCCTCCTGCTGAAGCAACAACATTTAGCTCTGCATCTGATGGCTTGCTGTATGACCACGGTATCGTATGTCCGATATCAAAACTACATGGATCGGTAATACTAAAAACTTCATTGCGTAGCCCAGCCTCACTAATAGTCTTAGAAGCATATAAATATAGCTCCTTAAGACTCATTCCTACTGAGGTATAGTTTGCGATGGCATAAGTAATTTCATAAGCCTGGCGTAAGTGCGCCTGAATTCTAGGATCCTCACCTTTATATAATGTGAGACAGATATCCCCAATCAATAAGCTCGATCGATCAATCGGCGAAGAGTAGGCATATAACAAAGAGTCATTAGATAGATGTACATCTTTCCTTGGCCACTGCTTCCGCTCACGCAAAGATTTGAATCGTAATCTTTCAAAATCACCAGGATTACCAATAAGAACTGAGATTCCATTAGGAGGAGGATCATACCAGCCGAAAGGATAGAGATCCGAATTAGATTGCAAAGCTTTAAGCCAAGCCTCAGCAATCGAAGCTTCGGAATGTGTGTTTTCCAATGAGAGAACAGAACTAAGCGCTTCAGAATTTACTCGCCTTAGGTATTTAATTTTTTCCGTTAAGCTCATAAGTTTATTTAATTTGAGCAGCAGCTAGTTAACCACTACGAATCAATCGCTTCTCCATTTCAGCACAGCATTACAACCCCAATCCAACCTTCCTAAACCATCCACCTACTTCCAAACAAACCAATCCACCAATAACCGCTCCAAGTAACCAATATATAGCGATTAGAAAGTAAACCGATCCGCCGACTGCGACGAATAGTATCAGAAATAAACTTGATAGCGCGGAGACCTTAAGGAATCTATGTCTTTTTAAAACTCTCAGATCATCAAGACTTAAGATAAAAGAGGCTATGAATAATCCACTACCAAGGAAAAAAGCTCCGCAGAAGAATTTACAGCCGTACTTGCCAAACTGCATAAAAAGCTCATGCAATCCGGAGTCTCTAACGAAGGAAAGTCCAAATTGAGGGCATAAAAATAGATTTAATAACCCTACAATAAAAACAACGACTGAAAGTCTAGCTAAAACTAACCATGGCGATGGGTTTATAATCGCTGCAACTTTATCCTTAATTTCTACTTCGATAGCTTTAGGTGCTGCACCTTGAGAGGTTATGAAATCAGCATACTCAGCAGATAGTTTTGAATCTAATTTCTCTTTCACTGAGATCCTCCTCTCAATTTTTTAATAGACCTGGAGATAATCTGACGAATATTTGAAGCTAAGTATCCTGTTCTGGCTGCGATACTTTCAAAGGATAGATCGTTTATATAGCGCAGCCTTAATATGTTTTTCTCTTTTTCACTTAGTGCTCCAATAATAGCTTCGATATTAGCATCATCATCGTTATGTGAAGCAGAGTCTTCGATCTGAGGAATCTCATCCGGAAAGGATTCACTTACATGTTTTCTCTCTTTACGTTTAACATCGACTAAAGAGCTATGAACAATTGAAAATAGCCAGGGAGCGAAATGACATTCCAGATCAAATTTATGTCGTGATTTAGTAAGCTTTAGAAACACTTCTTGGAATATCTCATCAACAAGCGCTTTGCTGGCTACTCTTCGAGTCAGATAAGAATATACACGACCGGCATAGCGATCGTACAAACTGTTAAAAGCTTGTTCACTTCCATTCATAAATTTCTGCATTAGCTCCTCATCACGAAGATGAGAATCACTAGTTTCTGGTCTGTTCATTACCTAATAACTAATACGCTTAATCTATTAATTCTGTGACAAAAGCTTAACTGTCACAAATATTTAATCAATTACGTAATTACTAACATGTGGGAAAGGGTCTCTTATATCAGCTTATTACTATCTTCAATGATATTAGTAGTTAATCCTGCCTCTGCCCATCCTGTTAGCTTTGAAGGCGGAACGATGTTTATGAGCTCTTATTCAAAGGATTGGATTGAGAGTGATTTAAACTACACCTTTTCACCTACAAGTTCGTTCGGCGTATCTCAATATAGAATCACAGAAGAAGATGACTCTAGGGATTATCTAATTCCTAAATTCAGCAAAAGATTTCGCAAAAACTCATTAGATTATCAAGCAAATCTATACCTAAGTGCAGGTCTAGGAGCTCGCATTGATCCGAATGACACAAGTCTCTCTGAGTTATTAGGAATTCAAGCAGATTATGAAACGCGCAGGATATATACACTTGGGTTAGCAGAAAGCATCTTTGATGGTGATGGAGAACCAAGAACACATTATCAGTATAGATTTGGGGTCGCCCCATATAAGGGAGATTTTCAAGATCTATCAACTTGGCTAATCGCACAGGTTGATTATCGGCCATATAAGACTGAAGAGCTTTCCGTTATGCCAGTTGTCAGATTTTTCTATAGCAACTTACTCTTTGAAGTTGGTGCTGATTTTAATGGTGATCTTTCAACAACTTTAATGGTTAGTTTTTAGGGGGATATTATGAATAAATTTAAAACTGGATTGGCTTTAGCCATTTTACTTCAGTTGCCGTTTTCTGTGTTAGCTGAAGAGCGTGCGATTTTAAAAGTATCAGGACTCGTATGTTCTTTTTGTATACAAGGCATTAAGAAAAGATTTGAGAAAACTGAAGCAACAGAATCAGTTGACGTGGA
>CAZTER010000358.1:0-2976 GCA_964612045.1 uncultured Bdellovibrionales bacterium | reverse complement strand
GAAGCTATAGCTCCTCACCTATCAACATCAGCCAAAAGAGAAACTCTCGCTCGCTTAGTTTTACAGGAACTCCCCTCTTCCAGCCTTGAGAGAGAGCTTCAACTTATAACTCAATATCTTCCTGATGTTTCCCTTGTAAGAGATCACTACTTAAAACGGCTGACATCAAGGTACTCCATCTCGATACCAAAGCTTCGTGAAATTAAAACACTAATGAGCGATATCGCATTAACAAAGGGTGGAATTGAATCAGTTACTTTTTTTGGAGCTCAGGTCCTAGCTCGAACCATTGAGAGATTTTCAACAGAGCAGAGGACAGAAATGGCTACTTGGCTATGTGGCCTACAAAAAGAAACACCTTGGTATCTCAAAGCAGCCGGTGGATTAGCAGGTGTAACTTATGACTCTATCCCATCTCAATTTTCTCGCTTAACAAAGGAAGAAAGAAGCGAAATTTTACGTGCACTATTTATCGGAGATAAAGCGTTATTTGAAGCTAATTCGAAAGAAGAGATAGGGAAGTTAAGAGAATTTGTTGAGAATTTAATTGAAAAAGCTGTCCCAGGAGAAATTGAATTTAAGGACACAATCAGAAAAATTGGAATTTTACTATTTGAATATGCTAGACCAGAGCGTCGCTTACACTACTTTGAAGCTCTCTCAAAAGCTTTCTTTGAAACTCAATCATCTACTCAAGATAAAGAATCTCAAGGATACGAAGTAATTGCTCTTTTCTTAGAGCAAACTGGCCCACTGGGATGCAAACTTATGCAGATGCTCTGCAATAACAACTCCTTACCAATCAAACTTAGGGAGGCATTTGCAAGAAGACGTTCGAATACATCGGAGATCAGCAAAACTGCGATCTCACCCCGAGTTGAAGATGATGACTCGTTCAGCGAGCCGGACAAACTTACGATCGGAACAAAGAGAGGCTCAGCCTCGATGAAACAAGCTCATGATGCACAGTATGGTGACCTCAATGGAATTTTGAAGGCATTAAAACCGACCGTTGAAAAATACTACTCAGACGACTACGAAGTAGTAGAAAAAGTTATTCAAGTGTTACGTGATGATGGAATCTCTGTTCCTCGTTTCTTGCTCCTTCTTTTACAAGAGATCGTCATTGAGGAGTCGCAACTTGATAATGAAGCTGAGCTTCAATATCAACTTTCTGAGCAGCTTAAACAGACCACAATCAATGGAGTAGTTTTTTCTACGCCAGAGATTATTCATGCTGCTAAAGATTGGGCGCTAGAGACTCGCGCTGAAGGAAGCTCCTTAGCAGAATTATCTAACTCTAAAGCACCTGAAGATATAGATGCATATCATCAAGCATCTACCAACCTAGGTCTTTTATTAGCTCAACAACTATCTCGCGGAGAGAGGTTTCATGCAGACCTACATGATGAAAATGCTTTTTTTGCTAGACAGCTCAACAAGCAAACCTTGATCGATTGTGGCGCTGTAGGACAATCAGATAATTCAGTTCTCAGAGTCCTTGGTGCCGTTATTAGAGTTGATGCGACCACTATAGTTGAGGAACTAGAGAGAAGTAGCGTTGCTCACAACTTACAAAATAAAGGTGAAAAAGATAAATTAACCGAGAGAATTGATCTTTTATTAAGGTCACCATATTCGATTGAAGAAAAAGCAAATCGCTTATCGTATGAGATCCTAGAAAATGTTCTTCCAAGTAAATCAATCCGATACCTATTCAAAGCTCTTGGTAGCGGCGGACATCACCTGGCTCATATAAAGCCTAGTATGCAAGATATCAGAGAGCCAAAGAGATTGTTAGAAAAGGTTAAAACATTAGCGGGATTGGGAATCGCTATCTGGAAAGCTAAGTAACACGATGAATAATCATAGCAATGCAAAGACCACTAAGAATCAAGAAGCTCTAATAGATCTTCATTTGATACAGCTTTCATATTTCTTAACTCACCGCCCATTAAGGAATTAAATAATCCGATTTTTACTGCTTTTATATCAGCAAGATGTTGCTCTACGGTTTTTTCTACTAGGTAGCGATGTACTGTAAGCTCTCCTCTCCTTCCGATTCGATGAGCCCTATTAGCAGCTTGCGCTTCAACCGCTGGATTCCACCATGGATCAAAGAGAATAATGTGGTCTGCTGAGGTTAAATTGAGCCCTAAGCCACCCGTTTTTGTCGTAGCTAACAGGATGGCAGATCCTTTGGTAGAATTAAATCGATTAACTAGTTCCTGGCGAGATTTTGTTGCCCCAACTAATTTGAAGGGCTTAACTCCACTCTTTCGTAGATCACGCTCAAAAAGCTGCACGATAGAAGCGAATTGCGAAAACAGAACAATCTTCTTTCCTTCAGATAAAAGCCCTCTTATCTGGCTAAATACATAATTATATTTGTTTGGAATCGTGTCTTGGTATGAATTTTCCCAAGCTGAGCAACTAAGTGGGTGATTAACAAATTGGCGAAGATGAGTTATTGCCCGTAAAATTCTACCACGATCAGGTTCTGCATCTTCACTTTCAAATAAACGCTCCTTAAGGGTTATTCGAAGACTATTATATGCTTGTCGTTCTGAGGATTCCAAGATGATAGGATGCAAAACCTCTTTCATCGCCTCCAAATCAGGCAATACTTGCGCTTTAGTTCTACGCAGAACAATCAGAGATGTCCTATCAGCGATCCATTCCTTCAACCAATCTGAAAGAACTCCATCCACAGAATTATACTCAACCTTTCGCATTAAAACGTCGAGATCGCCAAGGATTCCAGGAACGACGAAATTGGATAATGCCCAGAGATCGCTAATCGAATTCTCTACTGGAGTTCCAGAGAGTGCGACTCTTGTTTCTGCTGGAATAGCACAAAGCGCTTTATAGAGTTTAGATTTGGGCTTTTTAGCGATCTGCGCTTCATCTACAATGATATCAGACCACTTGCGGGTCTTTAGTAGTTGATGATTTTCTCGAACATATTGATGAGTG
>CAZTER010000357.1:0-2983 GCA_964612045.1 uncultured Bdellovibrionales bacterium | reverse complement strand
CGTAGTTCAGGTTGTGAAAGAAGAACGCGAGGCTAAAGGTGCAACTCTCACAACTTACCTCTCCCTTCCAGGTCGTTATGTTGTATTAATGCCAGGAAGCGATCGTGGTGGTGTCTCAAGAAAAATTCAGGATTCTGAACAACGTAAACGATTAAGGCTGTTGGCAAGAGAGCTAGAGCTTCCTTCTGGTATCGGCATTATTGTCCGCACAGCTGGATTGGATCGATCAGAGAGCGAGCTTGGACGAGATCTTTCCTTACAACTAAAACTTTGGGAAAGGATCCTATCAGAGGCACAAGGCGCTTCTTGTCCTTCAATTCTCTATAAAGAGAGCGATTTAGCTACTAGAGTTGTTCGTGATTACTTCACCCCTGAGATCAGAGAGATCCTGATTGACAAGGAAGATACCTTTAAGAAAGTTAAGGAGTTTGTTGGCGAAGTAATGCCACGTTATCGCTCCAGGGTAAAACTATACGAGAGCGAGATTCCATTATTCTCTTGGGCCGGCATAGAAGAAAGAGTTGCTGAGACCATGAAGAAGGAGGTTAAACTTCCTTCTGGTGGAGCACTAGTTATAGATTCCCTCGAAGCCCTAACCGCAATCGATGTTAACTCTGGAAAATCAACAACTGGTGGCAATATAGAAGAAACTGCATTCCGTACAAATTGTGAAGCAGCAGAAGAGATTGCTAGACAACTTAGGTTGCGTGACGTTGGTGGTCTTATCGTAATTGACTTTATTGATATGATCGATCGCCGTCACAAGGGAATTGTTGAGCGAACCCTTGAGGAAGCAGTTCAATCAGACAAAGCACGCGTTGAGGTTGGATCTCTTTCAAAATTTGGACTTCTAGAGATGTCGAGACAGAGACTTCGAGCCTCTCTTTCAAGCCAAAGCCATCATAAATGTGTTCATTGTCATGGTAATGGTTGGACGAGAACCTCAGAATTAGTCGCCATTGAGGTATTGCGCAAAATTCAGGCCGCCGTACTTACTGATACAGTCAAATTAGTAAAAGCTCGCCTGTCACCTGGACCAGCGCTTTATCTTCTAAACAATAAGAAGATTGAGTTGGCAGATCTAGAGAAGAGATTCGAACTCAAGATCTATGTTCTTGCTGATGGTCGGTTGATCCCTGATGAATATGAATTTGAGATCGAGAGAAAGAAAGGAGCAGTTAATGCAAATGTTCCTACCACTATCTCTCAAACTAACGTTGATACAAGTCAGGAAGAGGACGAGGATCCAGATGATGCAGAGATTGAGGCAGCTCGTGGAGGTGGAGATCTTGATGACCAGATCGATGAGGTTCAGGATGAACCTACAAGCGAGGCTCCTCAGAAAAAAGAGAGTGCTGAATTAGTAGAAAAATAGCGTTATTAAAACATTTTACCGATTGTTAGAATTGAGCTGCTCTGTTAACTTTAAGTTACTGTTGATTTCAAATAACGGTTAGCTTTTGGTTTTTAAATGAGTTACTCAAAACGAGATTCAATCGGATCTTATTTTATCCAACGCAGCTCTTCTTTAGATAATTCATCTTTAGAAAAAAACGATCGAGAGGCAGCTGGTTTATCTGCCGGCGTACCTACTCAAGGTCACTTCATGGAAGGAGATGCAGGACAACGATTTGGAGGAATGCCTGCCGTAGATTCTACTAATGGTGGAATTCTAGAAGATCTTTCTGAGTGTGCAAAGCTAGGACTAGATGTCGCTGATGCCCATAGTTGCTTCATCTTTCTCCCTAAGGCGTTATCGAATCTCTATAGTCACGGGGCAAGCTCATATACCTCTCCGCAACAGGCATGCGATCTAACATTAGTAGCATATCATTCACTAAGCACAGATATACTTAGCGACTCAACTGTACCACTTGAATCAGGGTTAATTGGTTGGGTTGGAAAACATGGTAGAGCAATACATGTTTCTCCATTTGATCGTGATAGCCGAACACTAGGGGTATACAAAACAGATCAAGAGCTAAAGAGCTTTATAGGAATCCCTTTTATCGTTGATGAAGGTCGCATATCAAAAACACCTCTATATGGAGTTCTTGCGTGCGACAGTAAGAAATCCTTCGCATTTTCAAGACTACAAGGAAAGTTACTCGAGAGAGTTGGGGAACAGATTAAACGATTAATCGCCCTTCACTCATCATCTACTTCAGCAAGCGATCGTCAAGCTTCATGGTCTCGATTTCACTCGGCAGCATTAACTCTAGAGCAAGAGCTTGGAATTGGCGCTGTCGATGTTCTCCGTGTTCAGTTAGCAAACTTTGGAGAGATTGAATCTCAACTAGGAACTGAGAGTGCTGTTAATCTTGTTGAAAAACTATCTCGATTAATCCAACAAGCTATTCCAGAAACAGTTCCAACAGTTAAGTTACCAGATGGAGCATTGCTCTTAGCGCTGGATACTATGATGGTATCTTTCCATGAAGGAAGGATTGAGGCAGTCGCACAGCACCTTGCTCCGCGAGGATGTGAATTAAGACTCTCCTTTGTAAGAGGATCTAAGGGAGTTAAGAAAGGTTCGAGAAGGTCGCTTTCTGATCTAATTGCTGGAACAGTCTCTTCTAGTACATCTACACAAGGCACGCTTGGACATACCACTGGATTACAGAGCAATAACAGTGCAGTTAGACATTCTCGTGTCGGTGGGTTTAATGCTGGAGGTAGCTACCCTTTCGGATCCGTTAGTTCAAATGAAATGACATCTTCACCTGAATTAAAAGAGACAAAAAAGTATGAGTACGGTTGATATTAGCGCTCCGCTTTTAACCCCTATCTCGATCCCTGCCCCTCTTAAATTTCTTCGCTCTCTATTCTCTGCAGATCTGGCCATGGATCTCGGAACAGCAAATACATTAATCTATGCGCGAGAGAAAGGAATAATTCTAAATGAGCCATCACTTGTGGCTGTAGATGAAAGTACAGGAAAAGCTGTAGCTGTTGGACATCAAGCAAAAGAGATGTTTGGAAA
>CAZTER010000356.1:0-2995 GCA_964612045.1 uncultured Bdellovibrionales bacterium | reverse complement strand
AGATTGTTAAAGCAATTTTATATTAACATTAATTCTATAGATGAGCAGTTATCAATCTTAGAAAATGACAGTGGTCATCTTATGGTTTCCCAGTTTGAATTAAGAGAGGTAGTTAGGTCAACAGTTGATTCCTTTGCTTCAATAGCGTCAAGTAAAGGAATCTCATTTAGATTTACCTCAATATTTGAACCGATCTACATTCGAAATAATTTAGTGTTATTGAGAAGAGTAATTAGAAATCTGATTAGTAATTCAATTAAGTATTCTTTTAAAGGAGAGATACATATCTCGATTGCCGTGCAAGATGGTGTCGCGGCTATCCTCATAAAAGATAGCGGAATTGGCCTCCCTGATGAGATGGTAATTTTTTTAAATAATGGAGGGGATCGAGTTCCTAGCTCAAGATGTGGCCTTGCTTCTGTTGTTGATTGCGTAGCTCGCATGAGGATTAAGATTCTTGCCAGTTCTAAAATAGGAGAAGGCAGCGAAGTTACGATATATATTCCGACAACTGATAAGCCTAAGCTTAAAGTTCCATTAAATCCCCTTGTGATTGCATTGTTGGATGATGATATTGATACTCAGAAAACGCTAACAAAAACACTCCAAGCTAGTGGCTTCAGTGTTAATTCTTTCTGCGATGAAGAAGCCTTACGTAATTTTTTAAACTACCAAAAGACTGATATTATTATTTTGGATCGACAAGTCGGATGCAAAGACCTGTACCAAACTATTATACTTGGTAGTGATTTAGTAAATAACTATCCCATTATTATGTTAAGTGGTGATGCTCATGGAATTTTAAAAGAACCTAAAGGATCATTTTACTTTCTTTCAAAGCCATTCAATATAGAGCACCTAATTCAATTGATTTATGAAGCACATCAAAATTTTCAAAGCATGTATCAGGTTGTAAATTAATTGTATTTTTGAAGGTCGGTAAATAGCTTATACTTCTCAATAGAGTTCATCTTAGAATATCGCTCTTTTAAATCGAAGAACTCAGACTCCGAAAGAGGGGCTTTAAGATTAAAATCTTGACTGCTAGCAAGGCGCCTATGTCTGTTAATTAAGAAAACGCGGAATAATTCATTCATCAGGTCCCAACGTGACGCGCTAAGTTGAGAATTATACGAAAAGGCGCCTTTCCAAAGGCGAGGGTCTTCGTTGGTTAATTTATCTGAAGAATCGTATGTCGAGCCAAATACCGGCATGCGCCCAATATTAAAGCTTGATGGACCCTCTTTGCTACCTTTTCTTAGGAGGAAGAGAAATTGTGCATTTTGGGAAAATAAGAATTTAACGAACTTAAGTGCTGAATTAAAATGCTTAGACCCTTGTAAGATAGCAACAGGATCTCCACTCACAACTCTTAAGTCATCAGGAATTTTAAATGTAATACGAGACTCTCCATATTGTTCAATAAGAGTTGAGGCATAAGAATCCAGCGTTAATCCGCAAGCAATCTCGCCCGCAGAGACATCTTTGCCGATCTGAATTGAGCTTGCTGAGTATGATCGAAGGTTTTTTGTTAATCCCAAAAGAGTTTCCCAGCCATCATTCCAGCCAAGGCCCTGTAATACTACCTCATAAATAACATGCATTGCTCCACTTCTAGTTGGATCAGCTGAACCAAGCCAAGAATGTAGGTAAGGAGATCTTAAATCACTCCAACGAGATGGAGTAGGGATCCTAAGTTTTTCTAATAAATCTTTGTTACAAATGATCCCAAAGGTTGCAAAGATAGGAGAGAAAAAATAATTATCTGAATCATGTAGAGGAATGCCAGCAATTTGCTCAAGAATATCAGAGGTAAAAAAAGTTCTTTTATCGAGTTTTTTTAGAACTCCACGATTCTTTAAGGTAATAAAGGCGTCTGCTCCTCCACCAAAAACTAGATCCACCATCTCCTTAGATGAAGGAGTAGAAAGAAACTTAATTATTTCACTTGTACCTCCAACGTCGAGCCAAGTTATCTTGACCTGCTCTTCTCCTTGAGAAGTTAAATAACTTTTAAATCCTTGTTCAATCTCTTTTTTAACACCTTCCCAGTGCGGAGATATGATAGTTATTTCCTCAGCAATAGCGAGAGATATATGCAACAGTAATACGTGAAGAAAGAAAAGTGCTCGCATTATCTAAGATCCTTGCGCGAGTTAGTGATAAAATTACTAAGAATGTAACCTACTAGCATCAACAGCATTAGAGATATGCCGAGAGCACTGGCTACTGATACGCCATCTGGACGAGATAATAAGGTGTACATCGCCTTCGTTACAGGATAATCCTCTTCTTTCATAGCTAAGATTAAACTCTCACTCACTTCTAAGATTGAGAAACAGAAGCAGATAATTATTCCACTTATTAGGTGAGGAAATGCCAATGGAAGAAGGATTTTCCTTGCTATGGTAAGGAATCTTGCTCCGAGGTTTGCTGCACTCTCTTCAAAGGTTATAGGAATTTGATTCAATCCCACATAGGCTGAGCGAACCATGAGAGGAAGTCTGCGAATCGCATATCCAATTACAAGAATAGCAGTGGGGTCCTTTCTCGGATCTAATATAGTGTCGGCAAATGCCCCTAGGTAGGAGAACGCCAAAATTATTCCAGGAACAGCTAGGGGTAATGACGAGAGAATATTAAGAAGTGATTTAGTCTTAATTGAGCTACGAGCTAATAGCCAAGCGATGGTTCCACCAAGAAGTAGGTCAATGAAGGTACTTCCTAGGCTATAGATAAGCGAATTGTTAATACTCAATGCTGTTAAAGGATGAGAGGTAATCTGGCCAAAAGCACTTACAGAGATCTTTGTAGGTAACTTGGTCATATACCAACTCTCTGTAATAGCGGATATTGCTATTCCGATATGAGGGACTATCCCAATAATAGTAACTAAAAAGAGGAGAGCTGCTCCAATGAAGGCTCTATTTAATGGAAGCTCTTTCCTTCTATTTTGATAGGAGGATCTTCCAGATATTGAGGTGGCGTATCTGTC
>CAZTER010000355.1:0-2998 GCA_964612045.1 uncultured Bdellovibrionales bacterium | reverse complement strand
ATTAACGTAGAGTAAAACCAAAAGGACGAACCCCTATTGCTGCTCTAACTCGATTCAAGACTGGACCAGCTAAAGCAAATGCTCTAGAGCGTCCCTCATCTAGTATCCCTGTTAAAAGCTTAATATCCCCACGAAGCTCGTTATATGTAGTTCGCGCTGAAGATATATAGTGATTAATTAGCTCAAATAATTCAGCTTTAGCATGTCCCCAACCAAGGCCACCCTTTGCAAGGCGTGCCTTTAGATCTTCGTATTGCTCATCAGAGCTAAAATGCTTAAAGAGCTCGCCGACTAAAGAACCATCTAAAATCTTTGGCTCATCTAAGCCGGAAGAATCTGTCTTAATAGACATAATTAATTTCTTCAGCTCTTTTTCCTCACAGAATAAAGGAATGGTGTTACCGTAAGACTTAGACATCTTTCGACCATCTAATCCTGGAATGACCATAACCTCTTCTCGTACGCTTGGAGTAGGAAGCTTTAAAAGACCCTCTCCAAAAATAGCATTAAAGGAACCTGCCATGTCACGAGCCATCTCTACATGTTGTTTCTGATCTTTTCCTACAGGAACAAGATCCACGTCATATAACAAGATATCTGCAGCCATCAGAACTGGATATGAAAATACCCCATGATTAACCTCAGTATCCTTTGCACATGCATCTTTATAAGAGTGTCCTTTCTCAAGAAGTCCCATTCCGGTGACACAACTTAAATACCAGGCGAGCTCTGTAACAGAGGGAACATCAGATTGAGCGAAGAGAATATTTTTTTTGTAATCAAAGCCACAAGCGATCCATGTAGCTAATACATCTAATCGCTGCTCAGCAAGCTCAACTCCATTCTTTGTTGAAGTTAAAGAATGGAGGTCTGCAATAAAGTAAAGGCATTCATGAGAATCTTGAAGACGAATTGCAGGGCGTATAGTTCCAAGATAGTTTCCAACATGCGGTTGGCCTGTTGCGCGAATGCCAGTTAGAGATCGAAGTGCTTTGCTCATAATTCAATTTGATACAGAAAGATCGTCCTAGGTTAAATATCACTATAGATGGTCCAAGTCATCTTGAGATATTTTGACACTACTTAAATATCCTTCAATAACCTTAAAACCTACCTAAGAAGAGACTATCCCCTCTATTTACCTACTACAATTTAGGTTCAGGAGATGGTGATGTTGGTATTGTCACCACTGGAACTTCATTGGAGCTGTTATTAATTTTTTCATAAATATAAGAGGCGGTTAACGATCCTAAAATGCCGATTATAAGTGCTAGGAATGATGATAAGAAAAGCGCTAACAGTGGTGCTCTTTTAATCCAATCAGCTATTTGATAATAGCGTCGCTTTTTTATCCTTTTTATTTCTTTAGTAAAATCAGACAGGAATTCCTGACTTACCTTATCCTCTTTGCTTTCTGCTATGCACGATTCACATAAAATTGGGCGGTCACATGAGAAAACAACTTGGGCTTGAATGCCAGTCATATCAAATATACACCCTTTTGTTTCATGATGTGAGATTGACGCAAGTTCTATAATTGAAGGAACCTTCTTTTTTCTAGCGTAGAGCAACACACAATTATAAATCATTCGTAATACAAAATTCTCCATTGGAATATTGTGAGATTTAAGAGGCTCTGAAACCTCATGGAAAGAAATGCAGACTACATTTGTTGCAATTCTTCGAGAATAATATCTATCCTGAAGTGGAGCATTAAGTATGAAGATAGAAATGTCCGCTCCTTCAGTTGTCGTAGTCCGAGAGCAAAGTAAGCGATCAGAATAGGCCCAATCCTCTATAAGATCGCAATTTCCACTTAATGCTATAGTGTCAATCTTGTTATCATGGACCTCCCAAAGCGCCGAACTCCACTTCAGTAAGGCAGAAGAATCAAAGTCTCGATGCTTATGTCCGAGGATATTGATGGCGATTTTGAGTTTCTTCACGTTATTGCCTAATAGCTTTTAAGAGTTTTTATATGTTCCGTATGATCTTTATACTGCGTCCTATCTAAATCTGACTACTCTCAAATAGATGTAAGTAACTCTCTTAAAGGTACATGAAAGGTAATTTTTAGCTCTAAGTAGAATAAATTCAAACTCTATTTGTACATAATACTTAAGGTACAAGTGTCAGTTTTAAAAGGTCCGTTATCATCATTCCTGAATAGTCTTGTATAACGTCAGAGAAGTCCTTTGTAAGATCCATTATTATCTCGCGATAATGTTTAACAGAGGAAACCTCTAGATTTAATTCGTAATCCCAATCTCCAAGTGCTTTTACTATGTAAGTTACTCGTGAAT
The DNA here is from genome assembly GCA_964612045.1 of uncultured Bdellovibrionales bacterium. Taxonomy (GTDB): domain Bacteria; phylum Bdellovibrionota_C; class UBA2361; order UBA2361; family UBA2361; genus CAZTER01. The sequence goes on along the minus strand of CAZTER010000355.1, from coordinate 695 downwards.
TTCGTCGACAATATGAGATAAACTCATTAAGTCGCTTCTGAGAAACAGGATGCAGGTACAAAAGCACATAGTAATTGAGAACTCCGATTGCTTCCGGGTTAATGTTAAGACGGGTTCCTTTCAAAATTCCCTTCTCTATTAAGGAATTAACTTTTGACCGTGCAGTGAACTCTGAGATTCCTACTTGTTGAGCCAACTCTGATAATGTCAATCGGGGTGACTCTGATAAGAGATGAAGAATAGAAATCTCTTTCTTATCTGGCGCAATCTGAGATTCACTAGGGGCTGTATAGCCGATATAACTATCGCTCTTACGAACTGCTCCAACTAAATATTCTCTCGCGAAAAAATCTACCTGAATATTAACTGCCATTACGATTCGATTAAGGAAAGGATGAAATTTATGCTTAAAGTTATCAAGAAAAGTACTTAACTCTAGTAATTGTTTTACACGCACCGTAAATGAAAAATCCCATGGCCCTTCAATCCGCGCTATCCAATTAACCTCACTATGCTGTGCTAGGTACTTTGCAAGGTTCTGCATCTGTATCTCATTTACATTCATGCATTTTAAAAAGATCTTGAAATAGCTCTGTCCTAATTTCCCAGCATCAAAAATCGTAAAGAATGAATGGATAACTTTGTTGTCGATTAATTGCTTAACTCGATATCTCGCTGTTTCTTGAGGAATGTTT
>CAZTER010000354.1:0-3000 GCA_964612045.1 uncultured Bdellovibrionales bacterium | reverse complement strand
TCTATTGCGTCAATATTCACTCTCGGAGTAATAATTTCTTCCACTGATATATCTTCCATCTGAAAAAACACCGATCAGTAACCACTTTTGATACTTCAAGATAGCGATCGAATGTCCTGTAGCTAACTTGGCTTCTCTCTTTACTAACACGGAGAGAAGAGGGGCGCATGGAATGATACAGCTTGGATCTCTTCCGATTGCTTTTAATGTATTAAGAGTTTCACCGATAACAGTTTTAGGTGCGGCAGAGTATGCTATTAAATGCTCTGTATCTCTCATTAAAGAAGTCGGTCTTACTGCTAAGGTATAACCGTCAGAGTCGAATGGAACATGATCTTCAAATTCTGGTTGTAGCAACTTCGTCATCCTAGATTTATCGACGAATGGAAGGGTTAATACACCGGAGATAGTTTCTTTGCATGGAAGAATTGCAACAGTAACTTCAGAAGAGGGAACTTCCTTGCTAAGTTCTTCCTGATTAACTTCATTAACTTTAATGCTAGAATCTTGATTGATAACAACCCGCCAGAGTTTCTCTGGCTCAGCATTTTTATCTAAAACAAGGGTGTTACTCATAAACTTAGTAAATGGACCTATATAAGCGTCCCTTTCAAAGGCTCTCTTTGGACATTTATAGTTAGAAACATACCTATAGAAAGGTAGGATAACTGCAGTCCACATTATTGAGAATGCTCAGAAAGATTACTACAAATTACCTTTGATATGGCTCCTGAGCAAGGCTGTATTCTCTCTGAATATGAGGTATTTTAGCTATTAATTGAGGGTATTTTTATTAGCTTTGCGATACAGCTTGTATCGGAACAATACTTGTTAGTACCGTTCTCCTACCGAGTGGCGAGGTGATTTCAATAGTAAACTTGACCAAACGAGGGGTGTGTTCTTTTGATGGCGGTTCCCAATTTTCAAGCCATTGGCCGTTCTGAGCGTCATAGTATGCAAAAGAGAGTGAGGAGACATCTTTAGAGATAGGGAAGACTATTCTCCTCTGACAGGCCTTCTTGATGGGTTTTATAAGGGGGATCTCTTCTCGAACCAATGTATATGGATGTTTCCCATCTAGATTCTCTTCATCTGGTGTTTCTCTGAGCGAGTAGCTAATTTGAACAACACCAGAGTGCCCTCCGCCATCAGGGAGATACTGACCTCCTTCTGATGCAAGGAAGCGCAAAGTATCTCCACGAGCATTATCTTCAAGATCAAATCTTTTCCCTATAAATGAAACCGCCGCAGAAAGTGGGGTTGCATCTTGCTCTGCGCAAGAGGGGGGAAGAGGCACATTGTTATCGTAAGCAAGTTGAATCTCCCTTACAAAGCGTGAAATCAAGGAATCCGCAATTAACTGAACTTCACGCCCGTCATCTAGATATTCCTTCGAGTTGATAACGTTCCGCATAGCTCCGTAGGCTGTAGAGATAACTACTGCCAATATAGCAACTGCTATGACAACTTCGATAAGGGTAAATCCATGATTATCTGAGATCTTCTTCATACAGGATCTCCAAGATCAAGATCCTTAGGAGCAAAAAACAGCGCCTTTACTCGTTCGTTATCATTCGGTCCCCAACTAACCTCGACATTAAATTTATTCATTACCATCACAACCTCTGCGCCAGGGAGTGTCCAGTTGGTAATCTCTACTCGCGCAAGGAATTCAGTCTTGTCAGTATCTTCAATCTCTTCTTCTTTGTTATTTGGAAGGAAGTTTTTTATGACATCTTCAGGAGCCCCTTCAAAAACGCCTTCTTGGATTGGATTATCGCTAACCTCAATAGCAGATAAAATTTCGCGAGCGATAAGCACAGCTTTTTGTTCTTTGGATTGTCTAAATGTGCGCTCAACTATTGAGGTCTGTAACCCAAGTAGCACTAGTAATGACCCTCCAAGGATTATTACAGCTACAACTACCTCTATCAGAGTGAATCCTCTTTGGTGATAACGCATCTTCATGAATTAACTCCCTGGGTGCGTTCATTAGTCAGCAGCCATTCAAATTCCTTGTAACCTTCTAAGATCTCTACTCCACCAGTAAAAGAGTTTATGAGAAGCGTTTTTTCACTATCATCTCTAAGTCTTAGGTGTATTACGGCAAATTCAGAGAAGCCCCTTGGGGAGAAGCGGATAAAAGCAGACCCACCCTCATCATCATCATTCTTTCCTGCAAGAGCAGATGGCAGGACCTTTCCTCGCATAGTAACAACATCTGTAATTAACATGTCCGTTGGAAGGAATACCTTTTCAGCTAACGAGGGGTATTCTGTTGGATCAGAGAATAGTTGGCCTGAATTTAGTGCGGGATTAAGCATCGCTGTTAGCTCTAGTGTTAGAACGCCAGCATCATCTAGCATCTTTGCTAGCTGTGTATTGTCTCCTTCAATCTCGTTTAGCTCTCCAACCTTAAAGTATCTCTCATCCAGATTTAGCTCCAGTTGATAGATCTTTTGATCTGCGACGGATTGAAAGTGAAGAAAAGAGATCGTTTCAGAGAGTTTTCGGATAAATCCACGTTCATTTATGAACTCAAATGTTCCGATACGAGAGCCGACTAAGGTAGTCACAATAATCAGGAGCGATATGACAACAGCAATCTCTAATAGGGTAAATCCACTCTGTATACTAGGAGATTGTTTCTGGTTCATATGAAAGTATTCCCCAGGATATAATCTATATCTTCTGGGGAATGGCCTGAATAAAGGATTGAATACGAAGCACAGTTAGATTGCTTTTAGCGTTCCAACTACCTTAATCTTCAAGGACCTTTTCCAACGATATCGCTATTCAAGCCTTCACCACCTTCACGGCCATCGGTTCCAAGGCTCTTAATAACGAAAGATCTTCCATCTCCGTCAGAGGAATATTTAAATGGTTGTCCCCAGCCATCCTTTAAATCGTCCATATTAGCAATCGGAGTACATGACATTCCTGTCTCTTCTGTGCACTCAGCTAAGGAGTTTATCGATGTTGGTAGTCTGTTATATTGAG
>CAZTER010000353.1:0-3007 GCA_964612045.1 uncultured Bdellovibrionales bacterium | reverse complement strand
TTTAGTCTTATGATCTCCATAAACCCTTTATAATTTAGGGGGTGTTGAGCTCTTGGATTGAGATTATCTATATCTCAACCGAAAGAAATCTATTCCTAAGTTAAGCAACAACTAGTGAATAATATTAAGTTAAAATAGAAGTTTCTATTTAATATTTAAACTTATTTCAAAATTGTTCTTTGGTATTACTGAGGAATACGAGATTCTCTTATACGAATAAGATCAGTTGAAGAATGTTATAGATAGAATAAATATCTCTTAGATCTTAAAGCTATTTGTTCAAAACAAGGATTATTGGAAATTTACTTACAGTAAAAGATAGTTACTGTATGTGTGTCTTCGCTAGAGACTCCTCATTCGCCGCTATTGAGCCATGAACTACGCTAATCTCTTCTTGTAACGCAGAGGATGTGCTGCGTTTAGTATTTGATCCTCTATATTCTGGCCATTTTGTTGGCTTAATCTCGCATCTATTCAAAATGGACTGTCGGTTGCTCTTAGTAAGACGATCTAGACCTTTATATTTAAGAAGAGCCATTAAATGACTAAGAGAAGTTCTTCGAGCTAGCTGACTTTCTTCAGTAGTAATTCCAAGAGCGTTCATAAAAACAAATTCATCTTCTAGAAGATCTCCATTTTGATCTGTAAGAGAGATCTTGTAAGGGAGGGGAGCAGCTTGGAATCTTGAGACTAAAACACCTTGTAATCGTGATTTGCTCTCTATTGCTACAGAGATCGGACTATCTAGTAGATATAAGTCCTCAAGAGCTCCATGTGGGACAGCTAGTGCTGCTGCGCCTAGAGCAATCTGTCGTGCTGGCCAGATTGGAATACCAGCTCCATTTTGATCTAGTGGGCGTTCATTTCCTGGAATCTCAACTATGAGTTCTGGTTTCGGACGAGAGGTATCATGCTCAGTAATAAGATCTATTCCTCTAACTCCATCTGTAACATATACAAGACCTGGAATAGCTCCTGCATTTTCCTGCGGTTTCTCAAAGATGGCTAACTTTATTACGCCAAAAGTTCCATTTCCTATCTGACTTATGCCGATTGACCTTAACTCTTCGTCGAGGGAGATCTCAGTTTCTATAATAGGAGAGCCATATGCAGCCTCAAAAACTTCAAATGGAGAAGCAAGCTCTGGACGTGGATATTCTCGTGGCGGGGATAGTTCTGATGAACGTTTAAGGTTTGCAGCAAAGAATATATCTGCGCCAGCATACCAATCCTCAAATGTATATCCATGGCGATTATGTAGGGCGTAGAAGGTGCCTAGCTTTTCAAGTCTGAGGCTTATGCCGTCTTCTACAATCTCCCTCTTAACTAACTTTATTAATCCAAGGAGGAAGCATTTTACGTCCTCAAGAGACCAGCGCATCTGCAGTAGTGTAGGAAGCATGCTGAGGACTCGCTGAGACATCTCCCTTAGCTCCATAACCTTTCCAAAGCGCTCACGATGGAACCCTAGAAGTTCACGACATTTCTCAAACTCTAAAGAGTAGGTCTCTTCATGTCTTACGATCACCTTTTCATCTCTTAACTCTGCACGGCGATCGCGTGTTGTTTCGGGAAATATAATTCCCAGTCCATCAAGAAATATTGCTCTACCAGTCCTACTAATTCCATCAACAGTTCTAGTAAATGCGCTTGTAATTAAAAATTGCTCTTCGTGTGAGAGCTCGTGAAAGGATTGTTCGGAGACTCTCCACCGAGAGAATGTAGAGTTTCTAACTCTTTCGCTCACTCTTGAATGAGTATGGGAGGATAATAATCCTTCACCAGTTTTTTTGATTATTCCAGGAGTTTCGCTACTTTTTAAGATTAGTTGAATAGGTGAGTTTACTTCTGAGTTGTTCATTTACAAAAAACCAACTGATGTGGAACGTCAGAATTTATCTCAGCAAGAGCTGCTCGTCTAGTGATAGTTGTTAATTTCTCATATAGAAAATTTGATAGGATCCCAGTGTTAGGGGTGGGGGTAGATAATAAGAGATCTTGGCTATGGTCTCGATTGATGATGCCGGGCCTCCCCCTAGTCCTGAGCTTGTCGAATGGATGGGCCCGGCTAATCGTTCTTCTATGCTTCTGCTAGAGCAGGGGCTCGCGATGATGATGAGCTGCTCTCTGACTTACTATCTTTCTCCTTTGAGGAGCTAGAGCTCTTTGCTTCTGCAACTTTTTCGGCATCTCGTGAAGTTGTTTGACGGGAAGACGATGAACTTGAACTGATCGATTGGGTCTCCATAGTACTCTCTCAAATCTAAAGGAATAAAAAGTGATGGAGTTAAAATGTGAATTTAAACTCTATCCGATGTAGATTCGTAGCTTACTAGTGAGCTCTTAATATTTTGAAGCGAAATAGAAGAGGGTAGTTAATTAAAAAACAACTATATGATCAAGATCATAGATCTATAATCTAAAACTAAATAAATCCTCTAATCTTTATCTGAGAAGATCTAGTAGTTTGAATAAGTAATAAAACGATCTCAATCAAAAAAGTATCGTCAGAAGTGATCCTAGATACTTAATAGGTGAAATTCGTAGCTCTTATACAACCTTTGAGATAGCAGCAACTAATTGATCTTTTGGAACAGCACCAACAATCTGCTCAACGACCTCTCCATCCTTAAAGAATATAAGGTTTGGAATACCCCTAACTCCATACTTGGATGGGGTTTGAGGATTGTCATCAACGTTCATTTTTAGGATTCGGATCTTTCCTTCAAACTGGGTAGCTACCTCTTCCAAAATAGGGGCTATGCTCTTACATGGACCGCACCAAGGGGCCCAAAAGTCTACCAAACACGGTGTTTGAGATTTGAGGACCTCTGCATCAAAGCTAGAATCAGAAATTTCGCCTACAATCCCTGCCATTTGAATCTCCCAGAATCTAATGAATTCAATACGTTAAATACAGAGGAAGAGAATAACATATATGACACGTCAAGGAAAAGAAGCATCAGAGATATTCTAACTTTAAGTTATTTGAACCTTTTACCGATAT
>CAZTER010000352.1:0-3039 GCA_964612045.1 uncultured Bdellovibrionales bacterium | reverse complement strand
TAAGTACAGATTACCTCTTCGGTTTTATAAAATCAGACGATGCGCCACAAAGAGTTATAATTAGACCACTCTATCCGATCCAAAATAGTGAAATTTTTGGATATGAGTTAATTCCAGGGATAGTTCATCGCGCAACTCTCAACAGAACGGATCGCGATGGTTGCTATGATGTAACGTACCATATTAACCAGTATGGCAGACGTTTCATGAGTGACACTCATCAAAAAGATGGGATGCGTAAACTTATATTAATGGGTGACTCTCTGATGTTTGGTGAGGGGCTTAATGATCATGACACCTTGGATTCTCGACTCTCTCAAAATTTTTTAACTGAGAATTGGGCGGTTCCTGGTTACGGACCACAACATGCTCTGCTTAAATTAATGCAGTCTAAGGTAGGTGATTCTTATAATAATAGCTCTTATGCGAGCGCTACATTTATATATCTTTTTATAGGTGAGCATTTCGACCGAGCGCTTGGAAGTTGTGCAACTCCATGGCTATTTAACGGTCCGTCAGCAAAGGGGATACTAAAGGGCGATTATCAGAAGCTAGGAGATTCTTTGGGATGGAAGGAAGCTGTATGTAGATCACTCGATCGAATAGGAGTGTATAGTAATATAGCAAAAGCAATTACTCCTGGATTTGTACGGTGGGAATTAAGTGAACAGGTAAGGGTAGTAGTTGAGCTCTTTTCTAAAATGAGTAGTTTAACTAAGGAGCTATATAACGGAAAACTTAAGGTAGCAGTTCATCCTATGTCACCGATTGGAGAACTTCGTAGTGCCTTTCTTAAAGAGTTATCTGCGCAAGGAGTTGAGTTTGTAGATCTTGCCGAGATTGGATTCGATGATAGCGATATGATTAATCCGCATTGCGATCGGCATCAAAATGCTAAATTTAATAATCGGCTTGCTGAGATATTGTTAGATCACCTATAGAATATATATTGAATTTTTAGGGGTGATTTTGCGACTTTTTACAACACAGATAACAGAGTCATTCATCCTGCGACTAAGTGTCGTTCTAACCTTAATGGTGGTTGGACTCATAACCTTACTATACAGAGATGTATGGATGCTTCCTCCCTATTGGGATTCGATTACAGGGGTATTTAGAGAAGCCTTTTGGCTGATTGATAATCGGTGGAATTATTATGATTTTGCGATGGTTGAAAGTGGATACAAGTTTGGCGGAGCACGCACTTACTACTTCTCTTTTTATCCATCATTAATCTCATTTTTATACCTTATATTTGATCCTTCCTATGTGTTCTTACTCCTTAGAGGATTAAATTTACTTGCCTTGATAGGGATAATTATAGGGATCTCTCGAGTAGCTAAGGCAGATAATTTGCCAACAGGTGCTCTCATTATAATTGCAATCTTCGCTCTATCATTTCCTATCTTTCTTTCTCAGCTCTTAGCTTTAAATATGGAGCTTCTTTTGGCGCTTGCTGCTGTGCAAGCGCTCTCTTCATACCATCGGAATAGGTTAGTTCCTTGTTTTTTATGGCTGCTACTTGGGGTCCTGTCAAAGGGGTCTGGAGCTTTGGCAGCTGTGGCGATCTTGTTATATGACCTTTCTAGATTTGTCTTCTTAGGTCGAAAAGATATCTCAAGAGTTTTTTTATTGTCTATTCCTACCTTAGTTTATGCTGGCTTCTCCTTACTGGAAGGGAAGATATTTTATCAGGGTGGGGGAGATGGACAGTTTAGACTAGGTTTAATCAGAACTAATTGGAAAGAGTTGTTTTCCGTTATTAAGTTTTTTTCGACCTCACTTGATCTAATCTTTTTTATTTTAATATTTATAGTTGTTGGTTTAACTATAGTTTTTTCCTTAAAAAAAGCGGCTCAAGCACCGCATCATTTTATAAATCTTTCTCTTATCTATATTTCAGTATGGATAGTATGTTGTCTGTTCTACTCTCCAAGTCTTCCAAGATATCTAGCCTGTTGCATCTTTCCTCTTAGTTATATCGCGATATTTGCAGCGAGATATTTGAAGTTTGCAGCACTTAATGCATTAATTTTTGTAGTAGCTGCCTTTAATATTAGCAATCACTCCGGTAATTTTTATCAGAGCTTAAATCTAGGGCCATTTTCAAATGATGGGATGTATTATGATTCCTCCCTTAACTATGTAGATGCCATAAGGAGAGATATTACAAGTTCAGAGTTTATTTCGAGTATATCCTCAGGACCTATTACAATTGGTTGGCCACTCTCAATTGTTCTTTCTGATGCTAGGTATGGATATGTTCGGTCTCCATTAACTAACTTGGTTGATTATGGAAAGTCTCGGGCAGATATTCCTAAAAGCTATGTTGATAGTGGATATTATTTTGCACAAAATAATATTTGGTCTCCGGTTGTTGGTCGTTGTACTGAACCTGACGAGTTGAAACAGACAGTAGTTAACGGACTAAATCCTTACTTTCTATGTAAGATATATTTAGGTGATAATCTATTTTTAAGTAGAGCTTTTTAACTACAATAATTTTTGCAGTTAAAATTATGCAGTAGAAAACGAGCCGCAGAGACTATTTAGTTGAGCAGATAGCTATATTCCAACAATGTCGCTTTAGATACTTAATCTTAGGAAGGATAAAGTCATCGATCTTGCGAAGGAAGTTGTAAGTTTGAGAGAGGCGCTCATGCTCTCTAATAATCTTCTTCCAATATCGATCTTTATTCGGGTCTGCTCGTTCCATTAATTTAAAATTAATGAATATCCACTGGGTAAAGAACCAAAAACATTCAAAATCAACCTTAGAGAAGCGTTCCTTAAATAAGGATACCTCTTCCATTTTAATCGGATGTTCATCAGGAGTTCGCACATCAACAGCAATTCTTCGGTAGATATTAATTAGAGGATTATGAGCAAGTGGATCCCAGGATAATAATTTACCACCTGGTTTTAACACACGATGAATCTCTTCTAACGCCTTTCTTGTGTCTACGTGATGCAATACGTTTGCTGCGTGAATTACATCGAATGATTCATCTGGAAAGGGGAGCTTTTCGGCCTGACCAA
>CAZTER010000351.1:0-3052 GCA_964612045.1 uncultured Bdellovibrionales bacterium | reverse complement strand
CTTTGCTGCACCGATCTCTCTTAATGTAAAGGCAACGACCTTTTCTCCCTCAAAGTCATGCTCGCCAAAGAATTTTACTCTGCCACGGAAGAAGCTGAGAATTGAATTTGCTCTAGTAAGATTTATCTTTCCATCAGAGCTATAAATATCATGGTCGATTAAATTTTCATTTTCTTTAAGTGAAACACGCCATTTTCCATCAGATCTAAAAGAGAGCTCTTCTACTTTTGATAGGTTCTTAAGATTGATTGGTAGATCGGCTTTATCTCTACGATTTGGTATCGCGATAAATGCTGTATAGAGCGCTACCGAGAGGAGAATAAAGAGCGCCGCAGTAAAAGGTCTGAAGTAAGGTTTCTTTTGCATACTCATACTAAGCCGGTAATTATGACTATCTTGCGATTAGATGTTCTAGTATTCGGTCCGTTTTCAGGATTTATCCACAGGTTTTTTATCTGATAGGTAACTATCAGATAATACTATCTTTGTTGTAACTCTGATTGAGTCTTCAGACTGCCTAAAGGCTGGCAAGTGGTGTTGGATCTGGGCAGTTCATCTTCATTTCATCTAGCTTATTACGCGAGGTAACTCCTGGATAATCCCCTGACATATTTTGCATGTCGATTATTAACTGAAAATGAATGTGGGTGGGCCATCCTGTATTCTCTACAGAATCTCCAATTTCACCTATCTTCTCTGCGCGAGATATTTTTTGTCCTACCTCTAATCCTCTAAGAGAGGATCTACTTAGATGACCGTAAAGAGAATGAAAACTCTGATTATTTATAACATGATTAAGTATGATAGTAGGGCCATAGTCACCAATAGCATCGTTGTCTTTGAAGCTATGAATAGTTCCTTCAAGTGGCGCAAAGATCTCACTTCCTGTTGGCATCCATAGATCTATTCCTATATGAATGTCTCTTTCATTCCCGGTAGTAAATGAGGAGTTCCTTCTATACCAATTACGTTGCTCAATATACCCGCCGAATCCAAAGCTTTTGCCACTAGATTCTAACTCGTCATTAATTAATCTATTCATCTGCTCAAGATTGCTTAGGTCGTATGAATCGATTCTAGGATTACTGACAGATAAATCTAGTTTGGCAAATGAATCTTTTGATATCTTTGTGCCGTAGATTGGGAAGATTTTACTAGCGTCTAATTGCAATAGGTTTAGAAAGTTGCTTATCACGAAATCTCCCTAGCTATTAAATATCACGGATAAAACGATTGTAGAGCGTATCAAAAGCTAAACGCAAATCAGTTTCATCTATATATATTAAAAGCTCAGTCATAGTTGAGGCAACTTCAATTACGTTTATCTTCTGTAGGTATAGCTGTTGAAATACAGCATGAAAGAATCCAGGTTTCTTACACTCATCCTCTGAGAATAGGGCTCCTACTAATGCGATATTCGTATTCACCTGGAGTGGCTTTCCATTCAGCCTAGCTCTTACTCTACTAACGTCATCGTTCTGAACAAATAATGTAATTTGTCCTAATCCATGAGTGAAGGATAGGGGACGTCCTTTAGCCTCAATCTCTTTAGCGAGAGTAATTACTTCACGTCTTCTATCTGGAGTATAGGCATATGAAAAAATAGAGAGGTTTGATGTTACCTGGATGTTTTTAAAGCTATAAGTTATCTGACTTTCGGAAAGATCAGAGCTATTAATGCTTCTTTGATATCTGGAAAGAGCCATTAGGAGAGCCGCCTGGCTTATATCTCTATCGCTTTTGGCTTGAATAGTAGGAAGAAGGAACCTTGCTAGTTGGGATAGATTGAAGAGTTTATTTGATAATCCAACCTGAATTGTTGGATTTGCCTTTATGACTTCATTTAAAATCGTTGTTAGATTAGCCATTTACTACTTAGCTTTGTTATATATATAACAAAAAATAACAAAATTTAACATATTTATCAACTTTACTTGTTTAGGTTCAATCTTCGAGGTACTGAGCAATGCAGAGGTATTTATGAATGCAGTTGTTACAGACCCGGGAGTTATTCAGACTTCCGTAGTTGCCCCTGGTAGTGAGCTCGATCTTGCTGATCTGACCTTTAATGCGCACTTACATGCAACTCCTGTAGTTCGTCCTATGGCTATTGAAGACCTAGAGCGAGTCTTATCACTTTTGAAGAGTGATCATAATTTAGCTTTTATGGATCAAGAGGAGCAGCATCTTAGGAATGCTCTTTTACACCCAGATAAGTATGGAAGTGTAATGAAGCTAGTTATGGTTGATAGGGACTCTCAAGATCTTATCGGAGTAGCTCTTGGTAACGCTGGCTTTCGTGCACACCTTTCGCATTTGATTATTGCCAGACCGTATCGTGGGAATGAGTTTGGAGCTGAACTGTTAAGAAACTCTGTCGAGTGGTTTCGAGGGATGGGATGCCCAAGAATGATTCTGACCCTTACAGCTGATAATAACTCCAGAGATAAAGCCTTAGGATTCTATCAACGACACGGTTTTAGTGTTCAGCCAGGAGAGGTTTCTATGGAGAAGGACCTCTAATCTCTATTTAGTTAGATCTTAATCCTGTTATCTGAATAATTAGCTTATTAAATGTGATCTGACTGATTAAAATTCAGATCTAATAATCTCATATAAGACTCCTGTAAGATTTTAATTTGAGCTCAGTTGTTATAAATCGAGGCTCTATATAGTATCTGTTTCTCGGTTCTGGAGAAGCAGTTTGGTGTTTAAGTTTTATAGTGCCGAGTAAGATCTTAATGCCTAGAAAGTTTATGAGTTATGTCCACTGAAGATAAAGATCTGCAACTGACATTAAAATTAAAGTTACTCCTAGTTTTAACTGGAACTGTCTTCGGTGTGTTGCTGTTAGGTGGAGTTTTTGTCTTCCTTTCTTTTAGGGAGAGCGCCACCAATTTTGATTCGTTAGAGGATTTTCGTGCGGCTATGGTACAGCGTGATGATCGTGATACTAAGGGCGATCAGTCTGTAAGCTTACGATCAATAATTGTTCCTAATAGTGCTGATGATATTATTTATGAGTTAAAACCTGACCTGTCAGTAAAGTTTC
>CAZTER010000350.1:0-3053 GCA_964612045.1 uncultured Bdellovibrionales bacterium | reverse complement strand
AAGACGATATCGGCTGGCGCGAACCATACGGACATGAGCCGAAGGCGCTTGCCTTGCTTGATCCTTCAGCCGTCGAGTTTGTCAAGCTTGACCGCGATCCAGCGCTCACATTTTGAGCTGTCTGTACGGGTCCATCAGGCTTCTCCTTCGAGGTCCAGACGGACCGTCAACGTTGCATTCGGTTACGACGCATTGCGTTCACAATGTTTGGAGACATTAGTTTTGCAATGTTTGCCGGAGAGACATTAGTTAGAACTGTTACGGGCGAATTCTTCCCACGTAACGTTCTATCTAACTAGGAGTGATACGATATGAGTATTGTTACACTAAAAGGGCAAAATTCAGAACAGCGGGGCTATGCGCTTATTCTAACTCTAATGTTAATAGTTCTTTTAATGGGCTTATTAGCAGCATATTCATCGATCTCTAATCTGGAGATGGCTACTACAAAGTACTCAAAGGCGAACTCCTCTGGATTTTTTGCCGCTGAAGCAGGATTAAATATTAGAGCAGAGGCGATTCGATCTGTATTCGTTGGATTTAATCGTCCTACAGGAACTTCTCCTGCTGCGACAGCGCCATGTACCGGCTCAAACAACGGCACTGGTGAGTTTATCTGTAGGAATTATACCTTCAACAATAGGAATGTAGTGACTTATGTTGAAGAAGACGCATCGAATCCAGTAATTCTTACAATTCCTCCAGGCGAAAGATATCAATATTTAAATGCTCAGGAATATCGCTATACCGTTACATCCTTATCAAAAAAATCTACAGCGACAGAAGCGGATTTAGGTCTTCGTTTTAAGACTAGGTTGGTCCCCCTCTTCCAGTTCGCAGCTTTTTACAATAAGGATTTGGAGATCCTTCCTGGTCCAACGATGACACTTTCCGGCCCTGTTCATACAAATGGAAATCTATATCTCTACTCTAGTTCAGCTACATTAACTATCTCTGGTCAGGTTACAGCGGCAGGCGATATCTACCGCGGTCGAAAGGATGGTTCAATTACGCCATCCTGTAATAACCAACAGGTTTACGTTTATGATCCAGCAGCTGCGCGAAGTTTAATCCCCTCATGTTCAAGTCGTCGTTTGGTTAGCGCAAATGACGTGACGGCATGGAATGGGATGATTCAACAAAATGTACAACCTTTAACTGTGCCTGGTCCGGAGATATTCGATCCGAACACCGGCTCAATCTACTGGGATCGCGCTGATCTAAGATTAGCACTAGTACTAAATAGCTCGGGATCAGTTGTTGGTGTGCAGGTTAAGAATGTTGATGGCAGTAATAATACCTCTGCCTCTACAACCCTAAATGCATGTTCAGGTGTTGTCTCATCTCGAGCTGTTGGCACAACAACAATTTGGAACTTTAGAGAGGACGCTTCAATTCGTCTCCTAGATGTTGATCTGTTAGGAACTTTAAACTGCCTTCGCAGTTCAAATTGGTTTGGAACAGGAAAACTTATTAGTGACACGACTGATGGTGGGCTTGTTTTTCATTTAACCGTTAGTGGTCCAAATTCAACAGCAAGACCTAATACGTATGGCGTTAGAATTCGTAATGCGCAGAGGGTTTATTCCTCTCAGAGTGGTGCGCCAGCTGTTCGCGGACTTACTGTAGTATCTGATCAAGCTGCATATATAATGGGCGACTTTAACTCTACAAATAAAATTCCGGTCGCTGTAATGTCTGATTCTCTCAATATTCTGTCTAATGCATGGAATGATGCAAATAGCTCTGCTGCAATTTCAAGTCGAGTTGCTAGCTCTACTACTATAAATGCTGCCTTCTTGGCGGGAACGGATGTAACTGGCGGAAACGAAGGAGCGAGTGGTCATGGAGGAGTATACAATGGTGGTCTTGAGAACTTTCCAAGACTTCATGAGAATTGGAGTGGTCGAAATCTAATATACAGAGGCTCTTTTGTTAGCCTCGGAACTCCGAGACGTGTTGATGGTGCCTGGGGAGCGCAGTCTTATGATCCTCCAAATCGCGATTGGAACTATGATACGTCATTTAATAATGCAGCAAATTTACCACCAATTACTCCACGATTCGTATATCTAAGACAGGAGTTATTCGTTAGAGACTTTGATGGATAATTTAATCTGAGCTCTCTTTTTTTCTACCGATAAAGCTATATATAGGAACTCTAACTAAGGGTAGATAAGGAACCTTTACCAGCTCTTCTTTCAGTTTTATCTCGCGAAACTTCCACTTCATATATTGAAGATGATCCTGACTTAACTCTACGCCATCTATACCAAACCATATAGGCCAACCCCTACGTGTCATAAATGAGTGCCGTTTGCCAGAGGTTGGTTGTTCTCGGCTTACATAGAAATCAACAATTCCAATTGTACCACCGGGTTTTAAAAGTTTCTGAGCAAAATCCACTGCTCTATACCACTCTGGGATCATAGTTAGCGAATATGAAAACGTTACGAGATCTGCTGTGCCATGAAATTGTGCAGGGCAGCTCAAGCTTAGATCATGACGGAGGATATTATATGTGCAACTATTTTGAGTCGCTTTTAGTTGAGCAATACGCTTTTCTGCAATCTTTAATAAAGGCTCACAGATATCTACAAGTGTAATAACCTGAAATTTACTGAGATTCGGTGTTAACTCTAAATTATATCCAGTTCCTGCGCCGAGATCCCACCAACAACCATTAGGTGGGGTCATGTAATCTAGTTCTTGAAGCAGCTCGCTTCTCCCCTTTAACAGCTCTTTGCGAAAGTGATCATAGTGCTTAGCTTGATCATTATAGAAGTTGTTAATCCTTGTTCGATGGTCCTCTCCTTTTCTTTCTGCCTTGAGAAGGTTAATTATCGCAAATAGATCACGCCTATATCGTTCTATCCCTGAAATAATCATGCTACTACGCTCGCAATATGAAAGCTCCCGTAAGTTTGAACTCGATCGCATTTATGAAGAGTTGAGGCAAGCTCTTCCTGCATCTCTAGAAAAGAAGAAAGTGGTAGATCGTATCGTCCTCGATTGTTTACTCTAAGTGTTTTAATAAAATTAGTCTCTAACCC
>CAZTER010000349.1:0-3055 GCA_964612045.1 uncultured Bdellovibrionales bacterium | reverse complement strand
AGCTAACTTTACATCCTTTTTTAATGCCTGAGAATTTATCCCCCAGCTCTCAATATTATGATCAGCGATGTTAAAATCTCCTATTAACCACACCTCGTTATGTCGCGTAGCGTTAGTTCTCTGTAGATCGGTTAATATTGTAATGAAATGGAGTGATAGCGCTTCATTTGGAAACTCATTAACAGAACGGCTATAAGCATTAAATTGTGTAAGATAAAATCCCCATGAATTTGATGCTCCTAAAGAAAAGATGGCAGGAGATTCTTTCTCGAGATGAGCAGGCACCTTTGGCCCATCACCAGCTGAATTATTTGAGGATAAAAAGATTAACTTTTCCGGATCAAAGTTAAATCCACATCGTTCTGGATCTTTTATTCCAAAAGAGTGGTAAAAATTATCTATCGCTGTAGGAGTTAGAAATAAGTTGATATTACTACTGTCTACGACTGAGAGTTTTACCTGCTTCTCTTGTAAGTCTCGAGCAATTGCATCAATCCCAGGTCCACCGGTCATATCTCCGCATACTATCTGAATCTCTCCTGCAATCCACCGCTCAATTATCGAGTTAAGATTATCAGGATTTGAGAGCCATGAAGGGTAGAGAGTTTGAGTAGCTTTAAAACGAAGATATTCCTGAATCTGATTAGGTTTGGATTCAGCATATTCTTCAGAAAATGTTGAAGTTAAACTTTCCCTAATAAGTTGTAGATCTTTATCGCTTAATAGTCCGGAAAATTTATTGATAGTTGATTCTATATTTTCTACTTTGAAATACTCTAAGTATTCATCTACAGAGTTAAACTTTCCTTTCTCTGCGTGATGAATCGCACCGATCTCAAGGAGCATAAACGAAGTGATAGAATTGATTCTCTCACAATCAACCATATAGAGATGGCTTAGTTGAGGAACATTAATCAGCCTATCCAATCCACGGTCAAAGCCAATTGAGATAATTGCCCCAGCATCTGCATTCTTTTGCAGGATCGGATCCACTCGAAAAAGCATCACTTCATTTGAGACCATAAACCCGCGATGCTTGCCTGCTTCTTCCTCGTAAAGTAACCCCCTGGAGGGAGTAGTGATAGATGCGCTTGCAATAGCAGAATCAGAGCTCTCAAGTTTTGGAGCTAAATTCGGGGATTCCGCTTTACTATGGGCGTAAGAAGGCATGATCCATAATCGTAATTTCGATTAGATATGCTCCGGAAGAAAAGCTAATAGAAACTATTATATATGAACTAGCTCTAGCACTATAAATATCGCAGTAAGCAAATACGTCTATCCCAAGACATATTGATAGAAGTTCGCATATTTATTGATTAATTTTTCAGGAGTGTAGTTTGCTCTAACTGTCTCAAGAGCGTTCTCTCTTATCCTAGAAGTTAAAGCCTCGTCTCTAAACACCTCAACAGCACGATCTCCCATATCTTTGAGGTTCTCCTCTTCGAAGAGGTATCCGTTTACATTGTCAGTAATTAACTCCCCAACGCCACCCACATTAGAAGCTAAGCAGATCGCTCCACATGCCATTGCTTCAAGTGCTACGAGGGGAAAACCCTCAACTTGGGAAGGAAGGAACATAAAGTCTGCTATTCCAAAGATATTCTCTACCGATAATGAAGGGGGTATTGAGTGAATTCGTCCTAGAACTCCTAGCTCTGCCGCAAGTTCCATACACTTCATCTTCTCTGGACCATCGCCTACTAAAAGTAAACGAGCTGGTACCTGTTCTAGTATCTTTGAGAATGCTCTAACCACCTCTTCGGTACGTTTTACCGGTCTAAAGTTTGATACATGTAAACAGATCATCTCTTCTTTCTGAGCGAAACTGGCACGAGCTTTCGGATCAGTAATACGTTTAAATCTATCCATATCTACCCAGTTTTGAATAACTGCGATCTCTGAATCCAGATTAAAAGCCTCTCGAGCTTCTTTCGATAGAAATTTACAAACGGCAGTTACTCCATCAGAAGCGCTAATTGCATGGCGTGTCGTATAGTAAAATGCCGGATCTCTTCCGAGCATAGTGATATCTGTGCCATGTAGCGTAGTAACGACCTTGACGTTTACCCCACTATCTCTAGCAAGGAGAGCAGAAGTTGCGTGCGGAATAACATAGTGAGCATTCACTAGATCAATTTTATGTTGATCAATTAATCCAGCTAGGGTGTTCGCAGCTCGCAATGTAGATAGATTTGATGAATCAAGTAATGGATGCTCATAAGTTAACAATTCATGAAAGTGTAGAGACCCAGAGATGTCTTTGGATGAAAACTCCGGACGGCGCGAGAAGCTCTTTTTTATCCTTCCAAATACCTGACCCCACCAACTCTGAGGAGGAGGGCTGTCACCAAGGTCTTTATAGATCTCTGTAACTCTCTCATCTAACCTGAATGGTCGTTTCTCTCCAATGATATGCACATCGTGTCCCTGTTGGCTTAAACCAACAGCTAATTCTGTAGCTAAGACACCAGATCCACCCATTGAGGTATGGCAAAGTATTCCAATTCTCATAGGTGTATATCCTTAAAGTACAGAGCATTATTTATTGAGTTATCCTTGAAGTGTTTGACAGGATTATCTATTCGAACTGAAGCTCGTGAAATATATCCTTCACCAAATTGGACTCCAATCTTCGATCCTAAATATGAATCCCTTACTTTTAGAGCGCTAAGGCTAAGAGGTGAGGAGAGTAATGTTGGCTTATCATCATCAGGAGAAAACTGAGTAGCATAAGCACTAATTGCACGATACTTGGTCTCAAATGAGTCAGAGATATCTACAATGAAATCTGGCGAAAATTCAGTGCGAAGTTGGTAGAATATAATTGTTGGAGGATCGAATATCGGAAGGTTCTCTATAGCAACCTTTCCAAGGTTTGACATAAAAACAGCTCTCCAGGCTAAACGAGCTGCATTTCCATGATCAGGATGACGATCTGCTGGATAAGGTAAAGCGATAATTCCGGGCCTAGTTTCCCTAAAAACTTTGGCAAGTTTTATCGCAGAGTTTTCATCTAATTTTTCAGAATCTCCACTTAATGGCTCATCGAAGA
>CAZTER010000348.1:0-3062 GCA_964612045.1 uncultured Bdellovibrionales bacterium | reverse complement strand
TAAAAGCAACTCATTTTTAGTATGCAGATAATTCAATCAATATAATGTGTTGTTTTAAATTTATCCTTAAAGTACTGCACTTTCTTTGAGTTACTAAAAGATTTAGTTGAAATCAGGATGTTTCTACATTAAATAGAGCCATGTTCAATTTACAAAACAAAACAGCAATAATCACGGGCGGAGCAAGTGGAATCGGTTTAGCAATTTCTAAGTTATTTGCTAAGCAAGGTGCTAACGTTCATATCTTTGATCTGAACGAAGAGAGTTTGCAAAACGCAAAAAACAGCTTAACCGTAGAAGGTTTAAAAGTTTCTTGCCATGCTCTCGATATCAGTAATCAACAATTGGTATTAGATACTGTAAGGCGGATCTCCTTACAAAGTCAGATTAATATCCTTGTTAACAATGCTGGTATTGCGCATATCGGAAATCTTGAAGGCACAACAGAAGAAGACTTTGAACGAATTTTCAAAGTTAATGTTAAAGGAACATACAACTGCTTGTATGCCTGCATCCCTGAAATGAAAAAGGCTGATAAACCAGTAATCTTAAATCTTGCATCTGTTGCAGCAACCGTCGGATTAGCCGATCGTTTTGCATATAGTGTAAGTAAAGGTGCCATTCTGACCATGACACTCAGTATTGCAAAGGATTACCTAAAGGCAGGAATTCGTTGTAACTGCATATCTCCTGCTCGAGTGCATACTGCTTTTGTTGACGGTTATCTTAAGAAAAACTACCCTGGAAAAGAACAAGAGATGTTTGAGAAACTCTCTGCCACTCAACCAATCGGTAGGATGGGAGAACCTGATGAGATCGCTGCGCTAGCTTTATATCTGTGCAGTGATGAAGCAGGATTCGTAACAGGATGTGATTATCCAATTGATGGTGGCTTTACTAGATTAAATACCTAATATGAAATTATTTCGTTACGGCAAGATTGGCCAAGAGAAGCCAGCAGTTTTAACAGCTGATGGTGAAAAATTAGATGTAACTAGCTTTTGTAAGGACTACAATGAAGAGTTCTTTGCAACTGATGGCATTGTTGGTCTTGAACAGTGGTTAAAAAGCAATCGAGAAAAATGTACTAAGTTGCCTAATGAATTCAGATACGGTTCCGCCGTCGCTAGACCATCAAAAATAATCTGTGTCGGATTAAATTACGCCAAACATGCCAGAGAGAGTGGCATGGAACCACCTAAAGAGCCTGTATTATTCTTTAAAAGCACGACTGCTTTGTGTGGTCCAAATGATGATCTCGTAATTCCTAGAAATTCTTCAAAAACTGATTGGGAAGTAGAGCTTGCAATTGTAATACAAAAGCGCGCATCCTACATCACTCAGGAAGGAGCAATGAACTATATCGCTGGGTACACAGTTCATAACGATTATAGTGAGAGAGAGTTCCAATTAGAGCGCGGTGGACAATGGGTCAAGGGAAAGAGCTGCGATACTTTTGCCCCACTAGGACCTTACTTGGTAACTAAAGATGAAGTTTCAGACCCACACAACTTAAAGCTATGGCTTGAAGTAAATGGGGAACGAGTACAAAACTCAAATACTAGCGACTTAATCTTTAATATTCCGTTCTTGGTAAGCTACATCTCACAGTTTATGACTCTCTTACCTGGTGATGTAATTTCAACGGGAACACCAGAAGGCGTAGGCCTAGGATTTAAACCACCTAGATTCTTGAAAGCTGGAGATCAGGTTAAACTTGGAATCGATCTCTTAGGTTCTCAAGGTCAAACCTGTGTAGCTCTGCAACAAGTATAAATCTCGAAAGAGAATACTTTCGCGCGAACGAGATAAACAAAAGTACCGAAATACTTCTCATATTCCTTTGAGTTAAAAACTCTTCAAGCTGAGATTTTGACTAAGACTTGAGAATCTTTATGATTATTTAGCTTTCGATAGTCAAAGCTGAATTTGAAATAATGTATGTTTCAACTAAATAATCATCCGAATACAGCTCTTCAACAAAAAGCTTTGGCATTAGCTGCACTTGTTGAATCATTTCAGGCTCAAGACCTTAACGAAGATCCTGCTCCAACTCACAACTCTCCTATAGAGAGAATAAGACAGAGTAGCGCAGACTTTCTTCCTCCCTCATCTGATCAAGGTATTGGTGATAATCTTTTAAGTCATGCTGCTTTAAGTACCATAAAGGATCCCAGCTCAGTTTGTAATCTTCTTGCTCTACTGAGGTATTCAGATCCTGAAAAATCTTATGATAATCGAGAAGAGATCTCTCGTCGTCTTAGATTATTAAGTCTTACAGAAAACCTAGAATTTCAAAGATTCAGATCTATATACAACTCTAACCTGTATCAGAGAGGCCTTTTTACTATTGAAGCTATTCCTCTTCCAGTTTTATTCCTCCCTTTCTCTTCTTTTATTAACTCGGATGAGATTGTTGGAGTCAGAGGTATATCTAAAGGTGGAGAGCCAGCACTAACTGTAATATTTAAAGAATATGGCAGATATAATGATTCCTGTTTCACTGCTCCAGGTAGTCTCTCCTCTAGCGGAGATGTTAATTGGGCGCTCAAGGCTTTTGAAACTATGTCTATTAGAGAACAGTTAGCTGAAGCAGGATTTATTCAAGATGATTCTTCTCCTCAGATATTTAGACGACGAGAACAACAACCGAATCTATTAGATAATAAAGATCCTGAAATAATCGCGATAGTTTACGGTAATAAAATTCGAGGCATTTTTAGAAAAGCACCGGATCATATTCAGAGAAGAGTTAACGAGAATACTCGTGTAATTGAATTTACAGAAAAGTCAGATGACAAAAAGGCTTCACTGACTCTGACAAATGATAGAATGGAATTTAAAGTAGATGATGAAGGACATATACTTTTTAGAAGTCAGTATCTATTTAGAGAATTAACTCTCGATGAACTTGATATTACTCCTCTCTCTATTAAAGAAGAGACCTCAGGATTTAATATAAATGGTATAAACAATAGTTCAGTTATCCAAGCTCTACAGAGCTTAAATGGTATATCTATTAATGAACTTGAATATAGAATGCGACCTATGCGTAGCTCTGA
>CAZTER010000347.1:1925-3068 GCA_964612045.1 uncultured Bdellovibrionales bacterium | reverse complement strand
ATCAATAGTCCCGGGCTTAACAACAATTGCATTCATCGCAAACATTGCAGCATCTAACTCTTCACTATCAAGAGTAGGAAATAGTTCAGAGATATGATGACCAGAGTGTATCTCTTTAAGCGCAGCACGAGGTTGGTTTGGGTTAGCAGTAAAACTTCCACTTTGTTGATCAACTCCAGTAACTGGACATCTCGAACATGGCTTTACAAGATCTAACTCAACCTCTCCGACCCTAATTCTAAGAACACGATCCTCTTCCCATGGCTCACTAAAGTTTACTACCAAGTTAGGACGAAATACGCTCATCGGAACAGGAGGAAGCCCTTGTGCTTTCAGGCGCTCATTAAGAGTATTAAGTGATGCAGTATTTGCAACTAAGACCGGATATCCATCTGCAAATTCAACAACCGCATCGCTATTAGCTGTAAAAGAGGGAGAAACAGATCGGCGATAATCTAGAGGAAACTGGACTAACCTTAATTTTCCCTCTGGCTGCCCAAGATAGTTAGATATCCAATATGCTGCAGCATCTCCACAATCTACACCAAGATGATTCTTTTTATGAATTTCAACAGGGGTTGTAGCTTCAGAAGAAAGCGGATGATTAATCTCAAGTGGGTTCATCGTGGGAGCAGAGAATGTAACCTGTCCTTCCTCAAAATAAACACGTACTAGGGATAACTTCTGAGCACCTTTTGTCCTCTGAGTAATAAATTTTCCCTTCTCATCAACAACCATCCAATGTCGATCGAACTCAATTCCTTTGAATGAAAAATTTGCAGTAGAGAGATCTTCTGCGGCTCCTGATTTAAGCGGATATCTACTAATAGCGACTACACTCATAAATTCTCGAAAAAAATATGCGCGAAGATAATATAACCTCGCCTATTCAACCACCAGTTCAATCACCACTTCTGTGATACTGATACGCAATTATTATAACTATGTGAGGATAAAACTTTCAGTATCAATAATGGGATTATGCTGGATTAAATAATCTTATAATTAAACCGCCGATCAGATCGCTAATCAAACAATTAGAAATAGAATAATAATTATTAGGGATTGAATATAACTAGAAGAGTACTATAAGCCCAAGACGGAGCTCGAATCCGTGACCTCTTCCTTACCAAGGAAGTGCTC
>CAZTER010000347.1:0-1825 GCA_964612045.1 uncultured Bdellovibrionales bacterium | reverse complement strand
ATAAGCCCAAGACGGAGCTCGAATCCGTGACCTCTTCCTTACCAAGGAAGTGCTCTACCAACTGAGCTACATGGGCGAATTGCCCCACTTTATCCAAAAATCGCCCTAAATGTAAACTGTCTGAAAACTCAACTAAATTACCCTTCAAAAACGAATTGCCTATCAGAGTGAGTAACCGCAAAATGCTTGAATTTACCTGGGGTATTCCCGTTTTTTACTTTATGAAATACTGGGGTATACGTCTCACTTCTAAGCTCAACAGGCTGACCATCAAAAGTAATCGTGGTATCTACTTGGTATGCAATAGGACGATCTCCTTCTGGACGGTTTAATTTTCCAGAGTAAAAGAAGTTTTCAGGATGATCGTTAGTTGTCATCAAAACTATCTCTGCAAAGTCATTAGGAAGAATAAATTTTCCATCTCGCTTTAAAAATGGAGAGACTGCAACAATCACACCTCGAATTACTCTTCCATCTGGTAATTCAATACTAGCACCAGAATCTTCTACTACCTCTGTAAATGAGTGTAGCCTCCCTGCAATCTCATCATTAATGTTTAAGAACCCAACTTTTGCCAATGTCCCGCTAGGCGAAATCTCAGCTCCCTTAATCTTCCATCCCAGACTCTGATAGTTGAAGGCAGTTATTGTTTGCGCAGCTTGACGATGGTAGGTCTTTCCAGCAAAAGATCCCTGTAAAAGGGCATTTTCTTGTGCTACCTGACGGGAAAGGCAGATTGCTGCTGCCTCACTAGGATGAGCCAACATATAACTGTAAAAATCACGATTATCTGACATTCGGTCATTCACAAGATTTAAGCCTGAGATACCGACTGATGTAGTTATTCCCATTTAGTTATAGTAACTCAGCTAAAAATACTAAAAAAATGACCCCTGGCTAGAGATTGAGAAAGAGATCAATTCATGATAGAAGTCCTGGACTTAACGGTCTATTCGCCAACTTAGCTCAATTGGCAGAGCAACGGTTTTGTAAACCGTAGGTTGTGGGTTCAAGTCCCACAGTTGGCTATTAGTAGCTATGTGAACTTCGTTTCACGAAGATTCACATGACGCCCAGGGGGATCCCTGGACCCCGGACTATAATAATATCCTTCTTCAGACTCTGTAGTAGCTATGTGAACTTCGTTTCACGAAGATTCACCTACTTAGATAATCAAAAAATATAGAAGTCGCGACGCACACGTTATTATACCTATCTTTATTCTTGTCCCTATATTGTCTACCAAAGAACATGGAGATGGGACTTTAGTCCCATACCACAATCACTCTCGCCCACCTAACTTATAGGATTGATATGCGAACCTTTATGCGCCGGGGACTAAAGTCCCCGCTCCAGATTAAGTTATTCGCAAGGACCATGTTCTAGAGAGCCTCTCATAGCATATTCAACATTTCTTAATCATTTTAGGAAAATAGGATGACGTGCCTCGAAGTCTATTTAAATGACCCTTAGTTTACTACGACTCCTCTCCTCTTGATCCTATAAATCCCTTAAACTAGACTCTTCTTCGATTTCCTAAACTGGAGAATTTATGCGTAACGCGATACTGTTATCAACCATTCTTGGCCTTGCTTCTCTATTCTTGGCTACTAGCTCGCAAGCTATCGATCTACCAAAAGCAACATGCAATGAAAGTGTTTTCAAACCTTGCATCTGCGCTTCCAAATCACCTCCACAAGTTAAATTCAGACCACGTCACGGTCAGTGCGGCGGAAAAGCTGCTGCAATTCTTGAAGGAGAGTTTGCAAACTCTTTCAGCGTTGTTCTTCGTGATCGTTTAAACAGAGATCGCTATCCAAGCGTT
>CAZTER010000346.1:0-3098 GCA_964612045.1 uncultured Bdellovibrionales bacterium | reverse complement strand
TATCGTGAGAGCCTAGGAATACTATCTTCATCAAGAAGAAAACAGTTATTCTAGCGTTTTTATGGCCTTAGATAAATTTAGCTCCAAAGAGTGCTAGTAAACTGTTCAATTTTTCGAAAATGTTGATTACAATAGGGCTTATATATCGGCTCTTAGAAGGAGAAATACATGACTACCAATAAAAACTTAGTTCACGTTCAAATTGCATTTCGTAACACAGAGCCGACAGATGCGCTTAGGGAATTCACAGTTGATAAGATCTCCAACTGTCTTCAAAAGTTCATTCACCAAGATACCGAAGCTACTGTAGTCCTAAAAGTCGAGAAAGAGCGACAGATCGCTGAAATTTCATTCCATTCTGATGGAGCACATTTTGTTGCTAGCGAAGAAAGCAATGACATGTACACTTC
The DNA here is from genome assembly GCA_964612045.1 of uncultured Bdellovibrionales bacterium. GTDB lineage: Bacteria > Bdellovibrionota_C > UBA2361 > UBA2361 > UBA2361 > CAZTER01. The sequence continues at coordinate 2,688 of CAZTER010000346.1, read as the reverse complement.
GATAGATAAGCTAGTTGCAAATACAACAAGACAATTAAGTAAGCATAAAGAGAAGCTAACTCAGCATCACAGGTAAGTAGATCTTTCCTTAACTTAAGTGACAAACCATTCTTGGTTTGTCATAATTTATACAGCAATTCAAAAATGAGTTGCTGTATAAAAAGCATAAATAGAGCTTATTTGCCCTATTTCCCCTGTTAATAAAACTGTATTTCCTCTTGACCGCCTCCCCTGGTGGTGACTATTCTGCGGCGAATGGGTTCTGGAACCCTCAGGATTGTCGTTGCTCTCTACCGCAATGGCTCTACTCCCCAGATCCATCTCAACGCTCTCAGGTAGCAATGCTTGATAAATGAGGTAAATTACTATGTCCGCAGGATCCAGTCAGATATTAGGTTCTAACTCGTCTAAAGACTTCATCTTTAGCTCAGAGTCAGTAGGAGAAGGTCATCCAGATAAAGTAGCTGATCAGATCAGCGATTCCATCTTAGATGCTCATCTAAGTGGAGATAAACTTGCAAGAGTCGCTTGTGAAACATTAGTAAAAAATAATGTTGTCGTATTAGCTGGAGAAATCACCTCTGGAGTTAAGGTTGATTACGATAATCTAGTTCGATCCGCCGTAAAGGAGATCGGATACACAGATCCGGCAATCGGATTCGACTCTTCAAGTTGCGAGATCCTTCTATTCCTTTCCCAGCAATCTCAGGACATCAGCATGGGAGTAAATGAAGGAGAAGGAAAGTTCAAGGAACAAGGAGCTGGCGATCAGGGAATTATGTTTGGATTCGCCTGTGACGAAACACCTGAATTAATGCCACTTCCGATAATTCTCTCTCATAAGCTCTTACAAGAGCTATCAAAGGCGAGAAGATCTGGTCATGCGAATTTTCTTCGTCCTGACGCGAAGGCTCAGGTATCTGTACGATATGTAGATGGCAAGCCGAAAGAGATACATACCGTTGTCTTATCTACTCAACATACTGATGAAATCGACCTTCCAAACTTAGAAGGATATGTCATTGATGAAATCGTTAAGAAGGTAATTCCTAACAATCTACTCTCTACTTCTACTCGTTACTTAATTAACCCTACCGGCAGATTCATTATCGGTGGACCTGTTGGCGATAGTGGACTAACTGGACGAAAGATTATTGTAGATACCTACGGTGGTTATAGTCGACATGGTGGTGGAGCATTCTCTGGAAAAGATCCATCAAAGGTAGATAGATCAGCAGCATATATCGCTCGCTATATCGCGAAAAACATAGTAGCAGCACAACTTGCAACTAAGTGCGAAGTCCAATTGGCTTATGCGATCGGAGTAGCTGAGCCTGTATCAATATTAGTTGAAACATTTGGAACAGCTAAGGTTGATGAGACAAAGATCTCAAATGCAGTCCGTCGAGTATTCAAAACAACCCCTCGTGGAATTATTGAATCACTCGATCTATTAAGGCCAATCTATAAATCCACTGCTTCGTATGGTCACTTTGGAAGAACACCAACTTCTGAGGGACATTTTAGCTGGGAAAAAACAGATAAAGTTGAAGAGCTAAAGGCTGCATTATAAAGACAAGTAAGATCTAGCTGATCGAATACCTGTTAATTAAGAAGCTCTGTTTAGTTTTATTTTTACTTAGTTCCCAAAGTAGGACCAATGTACATGCGTGCTTTCGCCTGTTCATTTGGCTCCAATGGAGCTGGCTCTAAAGCTATCTGCTCTCTTAGACTATCGATCTCATCAGCTTGACGACTTAGAGTATCAAGATTTTCTTTACTCTCACGTCGTAACGCACGAATTTCTTCTGTTCGTTTATACTGGGCATAACTTACACCAGCCACTATACCGATCGGTGCACCGATTGCTCCACCTAACAGGGCACTTTCAGCGATTAATCCATTTGGCACAGCCGCACCGACGATGGCTCCGATTCCAGCACCAGTAGCTCCACCAATCATCGCACCGTTTGCTCCGTATACAACTGGATCATATGCTTCTCTTGAAGAGCATCCCGAACAAAGGATACATAACGAAACTAATAGGCTGGATAAAATCTTCATCATATCAATGCCTTACAAACAATTCCTGAAAATCTCTCTCCCACCCATCCAGTTTATTAAGGAGTTTGATCCAGAAAGTTTTTGAATTGCCGAGATTGAGTAACTAGCTCCTCGAACTTAGATTCCACTAATCAATTCAACAAAATAGGATATCTGAACAACGCTCTCCTGACAGTGGATTAATCAGATCACCTGAGATAAAAACATACCGTTGTGGCATTTAATTTCGAAGCAAATCCCTACGTAAAGCTAGTAGAAACCCTACCGGAGCTAATCATCCTTCCATCAAAAGGCTCACTCTCCGATCAAGATCTAGTAAGGGTTAAACAAATTATGGCCTCTTATAAACGGGTCTACTTTGAGATCGGATCAGGCTCAGGAGAGCATTTAGTTGAGAGAGCCAGGAGAGATCCAGAGGGATTGTATATTGGAAGTGAGATCCGATTTAAGAGAATCTATAAAACGGCAGAAAAAGCTCTCTCAATAAACCTGAAAAACATTTTAATGATTCAAGTATCAGCAAGCAAATTAGCTGATATCTTACCGAAAGAGAGTTTTCATGGGCTTTATGTACTATTTCCTGATCCATGGAGTAAGCGAAAGTGGAGAAAGCATAGAATTCTA
>CAZTER010000345.1:0-3100 GCA_964612045.1 uncultured Bdellovibrionales bacterium | reverse complement strand
ATAGCAACTTTATCTCAATTAAGCTCGATCGTGAAGAACGACCAGATTTAGATTCATTTTATATGGACTTTGTCGTCGCATTAAATGGACATGGCGGATGGCCACTTTCTCTATTTTTATTGCCTGATAAAAGACCTTTTTGGGGAGGCACTTTTTTTCGTTCTGATCAATTCATTAAGATCTTACATTATCTATCAGAGATTTGGAGCAAGGATCGAGAGCGAATTGAATTGTCTGCTAGCTCGGCTTTCGATGCACTTTCCTCTGAGGGAGACTGGGAAGGTAGTGTAAAGGAAGATCAGGTTCTAATAGAGAGAGCGGTAGCTGCTACAGTATCTAGATATGATCACGAATATGGTGGTTTTGGAGATGCTCCTAAATTCCCGAGCCTATCAGCGATAAAGCTCTTACTTAGGGTTGGTTGGCGCGAGAAAAAACAGGAATTGATAAATATCGCATCTCATTCCTTGAAATGTATGATCTCAGGTGGAATATACGATCATATCGAAGGTGGTCTTGCAAGGTACTCTACAGATCGAAGTTGGATGATCCCGCATTTTGAAAAGATGCTTTATGATAATGCGTTGCTCTGTGCCGCACTATCTGACGCTTTCTTGGTTTCTAAAGATCCTATCTTTTCGTTCGCACTAGAGAAAACGCTCAGCTTTATTGAGAAGAGGATGCTTGGAGATTCTGGGTTGGGAATTTCAGCACTAGATGCTGGTGATGTCGGTAACGAAGGGCATTATTATGGATATACTGAAGAACAGCTGAGAGGTGTACTGACACCCGAAGAATTGTCACAGGCCAAATTCCTCTTTAATTTATCAGAGCGCGGAAATTTTGAAGGACAGTTAAATATTCTTTCTCTACAAGCAAGTGATCGATGGATTGATCTTCAATCCAGGCAGAGCGGGATTATTATCGAGAAACTTAGTCAGCTTCGTAGTAGTAGGGAGCACCCAAGAATTGATGATAAGAGTCTTGTTAGTTGGAATGGATTATTAATCTCTGCTTTTGTCTCTGGATTTAGAGCTTTGAAGGATCCCCATTATTTGCAAAGAGCAGAAAGTATCGTTAATTTTATTCTGAGGAATATGTTTGTTGATGGGGCTCTTAAACGTCGCTACAGGGAAGGGGATGTCGACTTTGATGGATGTCTTGAAGACTATGCTTGCTTTATCTCTGGTTTATTAGATCTTTATTCAGTAACTGCAAATGTAGTTTATCGTGAGGTTGCTCGTACTATATTATTAAAAGCCATAGAGCTTTTCTGGGATGAAAAAAACCATCTATTCTTTAACTCTCATGCGGAGGATCTTGTTATACGAAAGCAAGAGGTCCTTGATGGAGCAACTCCATCTGACAATGGAGTAATGTTATCAAATCTATTAATTATCTCACGTTTAGATAGTGACCTTGAGATTAAAAAAATTGCCGATCAATTGAAGGTCGCAGTTAAAAAGCGTATCGATAGACATGAGGGGGGAGGGCTTACCACAGGAATTTCGCTCTTTGACTCCTTGTATAGTTGTGCTGTAACAATCTATGGCGAACACCAGCAATATTTGGAGCTAATTGAAAAGTTAAATAGTGAATACCACCCAGGACTGATATTTAATTATAGTTCTGCAAATAATATGGTTGGAATGGAGCTATGTTGTGGTGATGTATGTTATGCACCTACCTCTGATGTGTCAGAGGTTTTAAGAACTTTGGAGGAATATGAAGGGAGATAAAGTTCGTCGATTTATGGCTTTAGCAGGGCAATCGACACAGAGTAGTTTTACTGCTGGCACTCCAGAGATTCGCAAGCTTGGAGCTCAGTTGTTGTTATCTGAGGTTTTAGAATATTGCATTAAGGGTTTAGGAGTAATCCCTGAAGTTAATGGTGTACAAATCACAAAGCCAGATGGTTTAGATTACAAAGTAGTACATGAGTGTAATCAGGAAGAGTGCATAGATGGGTTATCCGATGTTGCTTACACGATGTATTGGAACGCCTTGGCTTTTGGAATTCCATTGGAAGAGGCTTATGATCTTGTTTGTGATAACAACCTAGAAAAGTTTGTAAAACTCGGAGATTGGGCCTCTGGAAAGAAAGAGTTATCTCAGGATGAATGGGGATGTAGGAGCGGTGTGGAGTGGCCAAAAGAAGTTGTTAGGGTAGTAGTTGTTGAGGTTGATGGTGACCTGTACGCAGTTGGAAAAGATGAGAGAGGGAAAGTTAGAAAGCCATCTACTTATTCTTCTGTAGATCTATCAGTCCTATTAAAATAATAGTCTATTAAACCTAGTAGCCAAAAAATCGCATTCGTCGCGAGTTAATAATCTTTTGCTCTTTAAGGCAAGATTAATCTGTGGATCTGACGCATAGATCCTCTATCTATTGCATATTATCCACATATCTCTAAAAGCATTAGACTTGTTATTATGAGACTTTGGGCCCATAATAAATATCTGTCTCTAATAAATTAAGTTCTGACCTCGAAAGGGGCCTCCAGATATTCCATGTAATAAGAGGATTTAAGATAAAGATATCGAAGGAAGACTATGAAGGCTGTTCTCGGTGCAAGTGCGCTAATAAGATACACAATAATTTTGGGGACATTTTTTATTGCGGGATGTTCCACAACTGTTAATCTTAGTACAAAACCACCAGCCCCAGTTAACAAAGCTGAAACGAAGCTAGCTGTAAGTTCTAAATATGATGCTGTTAGAGCCTGGTAAGGCTACGTTTGAAGGTAATGTGGCTAATTTGAATAGTGGGTTTCAGAGTAGAGTATATAATTCACTGAAAGATCTCGGAGCTTTTGAAAATATTTATCAAGAAACACCAGCAAACGCACCAAAGAAGCTTATAAAAATAAATTTTTCAGTAGCAGAAAGGAATATCTATAATAAATTTCTAAATGGATTAAAGGGAGCTTTTATAGGAGCTTCATTCTTTTTACTGTCCCCAGTCATTCCTCTTTATTCTGACTTCGAAAGCTCTTTTAAAATACGATTTACTAAACCTGATAGCTCCTATCGAGAATACAGTGCAACTACTTATGGTGAGGCTGAATTCTATTTCCATTCTCTACATACTTATGGAAGT
>CAZTER010000344.1:0-3115 GCA_964612045.1 uncultured Bdellovibrionales bacterium | reverse complement strand
ACCAGAGAATTATGGAGCAGGCTAAGATGATAGTTCCAGCGCCTTTAAGGAATAAAATTACCCGATCATAGACTTCTCGTATAACGATCTTCCAATGTGGTCTGCGAAATGGAGGCATCTCCATTATAAATAGAGCCGGTTTTCCTCGGAGCAGAGATAGCTTTAAAAGCCAGGCTACAAAGGCAGCGCCAAGAACCCCTAACAGATACATCGAAAGAAGTACTAATCCTTGGAGCGAGATAAATCCTAAGATTAGTTTATTCGGAATAAAAGCTGAGATTAGTAGTGTATAGACCGGGAGCCGTGCACTACAGCTCATTAATGGTGCAACCAAGATCGTTATTAATCGATCTGTAATTGATGGAATAGTTCTGGTGGACATGATTCCAGGGATGGCACAGGCAAAGCTACTCAATAATGGAATAAAGGAGCGTCCTTGAAGCCCAATATGTCGCATTAATCTATCCATAATAAATGCAGCACGAGCTAGATATCCAGAGTCCTCTAGTACTCCCAAAAATAGAAATAATATGGCTATCTGAGGAATAAAGATTACAACACTACCAACTCCAGCAATTACACCATCCACTAAGAGACTTCTTAGTGGCCCCTCGGACATATGCTGAGTAATTAAGCTGCCAACAGCGCTGATACCATTATCAATCAACTCCATCGGCACAGATGCTCCGATAAAGATCGCTTGAAACATTGCTGCCATCATTAAAAGGAAGAAAACTACTCCCCAGATGCGGTGAGTAATAATTCCATCAACTCGATCTGAAAATCGACGCTGAGTTTGATCTGATATAGATACAGACCTTTTTATCAACCAATTTACAAATTGATACCTATTAGTTGCTTCAAAGCTAGTTGGGTCAACTCCTTTAGACTCTAATTCCTTTTGCTCTGCATGGACGAGCTGAATCGATTCGCTCTTCACTGGAAGTTCAAGATCTCCAGATAGTAACTGCGCTCCGACTAGAATAGGTGGGAGCTCTCCTTTTTTTATAGCTGTTTGTGTTGCGAGCTTAATTGCGCTCTCTCTAAACGGAGAACAGATCTGTAGCCATGCAAAACTCTTCTTTGAGATCTGCATTTTTTGGAGACCCTCTCTTATGGCTTCCCTTAAGCGAGAGTCAAAGGGATCTTTATATGCGCTAGTCGCAATTACTGGAATATCTAGTTGAGATGATAATATCTCTTTTTTTATTGATATTCCGCGACGATCTGCGAGATCTACCATAGTTAAAACAAGCACTATTGGAATCTCTAGATCTAGTAACTGAGTTGTTAAATAGAGATTCCTCTCAAGGTTATTGGCATCTACAATTGAGAGGATTAGATCTGGTTTGCTATTTCCTGGAGTTAGCCCTAGCAGATCTTGAGCTGCTATCTGTTCATCTATTGATTTACCTGTCAGGCTATAAATTCCGGGAAGATCAATAATTGATATCTCAATATCTTCGTCCAGTTTTATTGATCCCTCTTTGCGTTCTACTGTGACGCCGGGATAGTTTGCTACTTTATATCTAAGTCCTGTTAAGGCATTAAAGATCGTTGTTTTGCCAGAGTTAGGATTGCCAACAAGAGCTACGTTAAACTTCTGTGTTCTCTCAGAGTTGTTTCTTTTGTTATTCACAGTTTTCTCGGATTTGTAGGATCTCTTTTGTGCGCTTGAGCTTGATAACGAAGTTTATCTCACTACATTTATCTTCGGTCTATTTCTCTCTCTCATATCTAAAGTTATCTGCATAACCATTACATGCGCAGCTTCGGAACGACGGAGTGAGAGTGAATAGCCCAATGCTTTTATCGTTATGGGATCGCCAAGGGGTGCAATTGCTGTCACTTCTATCTTCGTTCCAGCAATAATTCCCATATCAAGTAATTTACGTTTTAGTTCATGATTATCACCAATCAATTCGGTCACTATGCAGCGATCTCCGCGTTGTAATTGATTAAGCATTACCGGAGAGAACGAGAAATGGTTTTGTTCTGCTGCGTTCTGAGTCACGGTATAATCCTAGTTTTGAGTAGTCTAATTTAGGATGAAAATATAAGAGCAGTTGCTACCTGCATAAAAGACTAAATGGATTAGATCTCTCAGTCAAGTTGAGGCAGACTTATTAGTTCCGTTGATCAGGTTGTTTAATGAATAAGTAGAGCGAGTTAGTCACCTTTCGGTAGTTCATCAGGATCTGCAAACCCACGTTTAATATAAGAAAGCGCCTCTGCACATTTAAATCCAGCAGCGATCCATTTTCTAGATATAATAGGGGTTAATCCATTTGCTGCCCACTCAGAGGCTTCAGTTCCAGAGAATCTTTCTGTACGCCAAGCGCTTGCTATACCTGGTATAGGTATCCCAGAGTCGATCCATTGTTTAGCTTGTTCGGAATTAAATTCGAATGCTCTCCAATAGCCAGCATCAACTAGAGAGATTCCATTTTGATACCATTCTGCGATTTCGCTCTGAGTAAAGAAGCTCTTTAAATAAGCTTCGCCACCTTTGTATGGCGATAATAAAAGTGTGATATCGTGAATCTGCGCAAGTAGTGTGCCTGGAACACGCTTAATATCAACTAAGAATTTCGGCATTAAATCGTCAGCCAGTAAGCCAGCTGATTGAAAGCTGTCTGCATATGCCTTAGCTTTGCCCATGTCCTCTAGTGATTGGTTGAACATGATGCGGAGTCCGGGATCTGGTTCCTGTTTTAAAAGAGAGGCTAAATCGAGTAGCCCCTTACTATAGGAATGATTCGATGCTGCAAATCTTGCAAAATGAGCTATTGCTCGGCGTGAAGACTCCCGAGTTAACTGCACTTGATTCGCATTCTTAATCACGGTTTGTATATGCTCAGCAGCTTTAATAAGTGGAGAACGAAGAGAATCAAGCCAATCAAGTGCACGACGTGATTCAAATGTTTGAGGTGCTGTCCAAGATGCTGAGAGGATGCAATCTCCCTTTCCTAATCCTTGATACCAACCAAAGATCTGTTTGAGTGTTAAGTTAAGACGATCCATAACTTCATCAGTTACCTCTGGAGATCGCATTTCTCTCATGAAGTTCGAGTAACAGAATTCACCTTGGAATCCCGCAAATAGATAGTTAAGG
>CAZTER010000343.1:0-3143 GCA_964612045.1 uncultured Bdellovibrionales bacterium | reverse complement strand
GGAACGCACTTCAGGATTAGTAGCTGAGAATGTGGCAACACTTTGGTCCCATTGAACCGCAGGAGCAAATCCTAGAAGAATCGCAACTTCTGCTCGACGAGTGTTCGTACATATCTTTGTTCCTCCATTAAGATATCTGAATGGAGTAATTTCTTTATGTCCCTCAGCCAAGGTAGTAATTGTTTGGTCCAAGGCAACATCTTCACCACATTCTTGGAAGGGTATGTAGCCTCCAGATTGTACATAAGTTGTTAGCCATGTCGTTGCATGAGGGCCACCACATGGTTTTCTTCCTTGCGAGGTAAAAAAGCGATCTATTAACCCAAAAAGATCATAACCAAAACTTAGTAAAGGATCTTCAATCAAAGCTTCGGGACTTGGTTGAAGATCTCCAAAAAAATTAAGACAGTCAGGATTGTTGTGAGCGTCCTCTATTATCTGCTCTATCATGGTTGGCTCAACAAAACTCATATCGGCATCAGCGCGCATTAATAAATGATTTTGATACCCTTCACCTCGTAATTGATATCTTGTGATAGCAATAGAAGCCAATATAGATCGGAGATGCCCTATAGATATTACACTAGCAGGTGCTCCCTGAGCGCAGCACAGGATAGAAAGCCCACGTTCTCTAGCTTTTTCTATATACTCAAAGAATGGCTGACAAGCTGTATCGAAAGTTTGATCCATGATTGTCGGATCTATATCTTCTTTCTCTGGATGATTTAGCAGGATTATAATCTCAAATTTTCTTTTATCTGCTGTTTGGTTAATTAAATTCTCTATTGTTCTTTGAAATGTCTCAATTTTTTCCTCAGTGGTTACCGGGATACAGACCGTTAGTAAACATTCCTGTAGCATCGGACCCATAGAGCGAGCAACATGAGTAAGCGTATCCCAGCGGTTTAGGTCCTGGCGAAAAAGATGACGCATAGCAGCTTGATATGGTGACTCAGTTAGGTCGAGCTTAGGTATCCATGCCTCTGGATTGAGTGAGAGCTGAACTTCCGTATCAACTAAAGTTAGTTTTATCTGGCCATTTTCAAGACCTTCAGATCTTATGTTTAGGCCTACTTGCCGCATCTGCTCAATGAATCCTGCTTCATCTGTACTAACTCCAGCGGCTAGATGTCGTGAAAGGACCTCGTCAAGTTGTGGAACTATGAGATTCACAAAAGGAGATTTAATAGACGGAGAAGAGCCTTCATTTTCTTTCGTCGCTGGCTCTGTTTGATCGCTATCTTTTAGTCCTTGATCGAGCACAGTTCCTCTATTGTGGTAACAGATCTTCAAAAAATTTATTTGGAGTCAGATAATATGGAGATCTGAGAATGTATTCCACTCCTTAACTGGCTGAATATATTCAAAAAATATTTTTCCATCAGAGCTACCGTTCGCTACAGAGTAGTAAGTTATGAACTTAACCAAAGTCTGTCGGATTTTTGCATGGAACGATAACTCAACTTACCTACGCTTTGAGCGATGAAAAGCTTCAACGCTTACCTTTCCTTTCTCGTTGAATAATTTGAGTAACAGTTCAATTGTCCTTACTATTCCATTCATATGATTGAGAATAGAACTCCATTATTAGCAAAAGATTTAACACTTTCTGGTGAAAGCATAGTTGCGCCTACCCAGAGTGTCTCCATGCTTAGTATGAGAGATATCTTTAGCACATCTATAGATCGTGGAGATGAGCTGTTAAGACAATACTATAGTCAGTATGAGGTAGCCTTTCCTGATCCTGCGGAGAGAACCTCTTTTGAGAGATTGCGTCAAAGAATGACAGATCCATCAAGCCCTCTTGAGATTGCATGTTTCCTTTCGGGAGATCAGGTTGTCGGTGGAAGACATTATAAAGTTATCTCTGCAGGTGATACTACCTTTGCTTATGGAGAGTTTACCTGGGTCTCTCCCTCTTTTCGTGGTGCTAAGCTTGGTTCAACAATAAGAGAGCAGACAGAAACTCAGGTTAGAAGTAAAGGAGCTAGCTTCTTTCTCGGAGATTTTCACGATCCACTCCTTATCTCAGAGGACGTCAGAGAGACAGATGTAAAGTCTGGAATTACACCGGAAGGAAGAATCCAGTTTTGGGCAAAGCAGGGATATCTTCAATTAGATTGCCCGTATATCATCCCACCACTTTTTGGTCAGACTGCGTGGGTCGATTATTGTAAGATCGGAGTTAAATTTCTTGATGATAGTTCAGTTTGTGATTCATTCGAGAAGGACAAGGTTTTAGAGATGTTTCATGCTTATTGGGACACATTTGGTGTGCCATATCGTGGTACCGCTGAGCATTCTAGATATCTCTCTTCTTTCGACGAAATTAGTAGTATAAGGGTGATTCCGTTGAGTGAGAAAAGAAGTTTCATTCAGCATTAGTTTTAAATAACTTCGAAACCTTAAATAAAAAATGATAGACGATAATACTGAAAGAATTTCGGTAGCCACAGTAAATTGGATGATTCGTAATATCTCAGGTGATGACGAGTTTTTTAGTCACTTAAGAGGTTTAGTTACTGAGGCTAAGCGACTTGGCGCAGATCTTGTTCTTTTACCAGAGCTATTCCAGCTAGAGTTATTGAAGGCAAGGCCTAATGGCGCAGAGGGACAAGTGGCCGAGATTCTGGCTCCTTATGCCACCTTAATAGAGCGAGAGTTAGTAAATCTTGCTACGGAGCTCTCTATTATTATCGTTGGTGGTTCTCACCTTAAGAAAGAAGCTAATGGAGTTGTTAACTATGCTCCGATTGTCTTTCCAAACGGAAAGATATTCTTTCAATCAAAGAATGTTCGTACACAATGGGAGCTTGCTCCATGGAATCTTGCTGAAAAAACCGGATTAATATCTTTGCCGTTGAAGAAGTTAGGTGTGTTGATCTGTTATGATTCTGAATTTCCAGAGGCTGCAAGATCTCAATCTGAAAGCGGTGTAGAATTACTCTGCGTTCCATCTTATACAGAGAGTCAGCATGGTTATCAGAGAGTTAATTTTTCCTGTCGAGCACGTGCTGTAGAGAACGAGATCTTTGTTGTTCAGTCTTGTATCGTCGGACCGATTCAGTGTTATGGCCTTGAGACAGGCTATGGTCGTAGCTCAATAATGACTCCTAGCAAATCTCCATTCCCACCATCTGCCG